>QMPN01000099.1 GCA_003648575.1 Bacteroidota bacterium | reverse complement strand
GTAAGCTAGCGGGTAATTTCAATTGACCCCCATCACAGCGGCCGTTATACGTACTAAAATTTACATACATAAAACATATAAATAATAGAAGACATTTTAAATTAAAGATAACATACACAAAAATGGAAAAATACAAAACAATAAAAATAGGTGAAATTGTTACCAGTGATTTCAGAGCGGCGGAAATATTTAAAAACGTTGGAATTGATTTTTGCTGCGGCGGAAATCAAAGTTTAGAACAAGCATGCAACGAGAAAAAATTAGATATTTCAGCAATTGAGAAAAAATTGAGTGAGCTTGACAATACAATTGCTGACAGTTCTCATAATTTCAAAGAATGGGATTTAGATTTTTTATGCGACTATATAGTTAATAATCATCATAAAACCGTTTTAAGACTTTTGCCACAGTTAATAGCTTATACTCAAAAAATTGCAGATGTTCATGGTGCTCATCATCCCGAATTGATTGAAATTGCAAAATTGTTTTCATTAGTAAATACTGAGCTTTTGCAACATCTTAATAAAGAAGAGGATGTTTTATTTCCTGCAATAAAAGAGGTTTTAAAAACAAAATCTTCCAAATCAAAAGAAATAGTAATTTCTGAAATTGCAAGAATGAAAGTTGAGCACGAATTTGCCGGTGGTACTATTGATAAAATAAATGTTTTAAGTAGTAATTACATGGTGCCACCAGACGGCTGCAACACTTATCAGGTTACTTATAAACTTTTAGAACAATTTGAAGATGATTTACATATTCATGTGCATCTTGAAAATAATATATTATATCCAAGATCTTTAAACCTTGCTAAATAGATCATAAAAAAACATATTATAAATAATGTTTTTTGGTTTGGTAAAAACGACTGGGAATTGCGTCCCGCCGCAGGCGGGACAGTGCATGATAGGACGACGTAGAATAGCGCTTACTCTATCACAACTTCATCAACAAACACCCAGCTTGGGCTGCCGGATCCGGGATGCCAGTTGGGGCATGGCCCGGGGTTTTTCGCAACGACTTTTATGTACCTTGCATTGAGATCATTGAAATTCCAGGCGTAATCCTGAACCATGGCCTCTTTGGTTTCCATAGGTACACTGGTCAGGAACTTTTTCACCACCTTAAAATCGCCTTCAGCTCCGCTGCTGGAAACCAAAATACTCAAGCCGGAGGGCAGAAATATCCAGGTAGTTGCATTTTGCAGAAAAGCTATGGTAATCGCTGAGATTTTCATCTCCTTTTCAAGGTCGATCACAAATTCAATATCGCTCCCGCTGAAGCCCTGCCAGTTGCCATCCCTGTAGTGTTCAGAACCACGCAGGCCGTTCACCAGGGCTTGATCGCCTCCTGCGGTATAGCGCTCATCGTAGCTTCCTGTATAAACGATTGGCTTCCCAACTGCTTTATGCAGCAATACTTCACGGGAAGTAACATTGCCTTTCATCTCCCCTTCGATAAAAGCTCTTGCGCGTATGCTGCCTGATTTCTCAAGCTTAAATGTAGTATCATATACCGGCGACTCAAGGCCGGGCTCGCTACCGTCAAGGGTGTAGCGGATCTCGGCATCAGGGAACTCGGTCCCCATGCTGATCATAACGGTTTTGGCCTCCTCATCAAAAGCAGGTGTGATCTCTACATCAAATACTGCATCGCAATAGTTCACGTCGAGAATATCGAGGATTGCGAAGTGATGCTCAAGCTTTCGGAGGAAGCGGGGCCAGCTTATCCTGCTTTCTCGTGTCCAGTCAACTTCAGCCAGTGCCAGCATTCTGGGTACAGCCATATATTCTGCATATTCCGGTGTAGCAATGTATTCTGTCCACAGGTTTCCCTGGGCGCCCAATATATGCTCCTTCTCAGCTTCATTCAATTCGGCCGATAAGGGGTTATAATGATAAACATCTTTTACAGTGGTAAGACCGCCTATGGCCTTGGGCTGGGTTGCAGGGTCGGCCTGGTAGTGGTCGAAATAGCAAAAGTCGCCCGGAGTCATCACCACATCATGTCCCATCTGTGCCGCTTCTATTCCGCCTTTCTCTCCTCGCCACGACATGACGGTGGCTTCCGGTGCCAGCCCGCCTTCCAGTATCTCGTCCCAGCCAATCAACTTGCGATCATGTTCATTGAGGAATTTCTCCATGCGCTTGATGAAATAGCTCTGCAGCTCATATTCATTGGCAAGTCCTTCTTTGCGGATCCTGGCCTGGCATTTCCGGCAATTCTCCCATCGTGTTTTGGGCACCTCATCGCCCCCTACATGGATATACTCGCCGGGGAAGAGTTCCATCACCTCCAGCAGGACATTTTCCAGGAATTCAAAGGTTTTTTCATTTCCTGCACAGTAAACATCTTCCTTCACACCCCAGATGTTTGCCACCTCGAAAGGTCCGCCGGTACAGCTCAGCTCAGGGTATGCTGCCAGTGTGGACACACAATGGCCGGGCATCTCAATTTCGGGTACCACAGTGATATTTCGCTCTGCAGCATAAGCTACGATCTCCCTGATCTCATCCTGGGTATAATAGCCGCCATAGCGACTACCATCAGGCTCTGTACGCCAGGCACCTATCTCCGTCAGCCCCGGGTATTTCTTTATCTCTATCCTCCAGCCCTGGTCTTCGGTAAGGTGCCAGTGAAACACATTCATCTTGTACATGGCCATCAGATCGAGATACTCCTTGATGAATTCCAATGGAAAAAAATGCCTGCAAACATCCAGGTGCATGCCCCTCCATTCAAAACGAGGGTAATCGGATATATTAACCGCCGGTATGGTAAGGTCAATGTCTTCGACGACCTCTTCGCTCAGGATCTCCGGAGGCAGTATCTGCAATAAGGTCTGAACACCATAAAACAAACCAGTGGCGCAATTGGCCTGGATTACCACAGAACTCCCCCCCTGTATCTGAAGACTATAGGCTTCAGTACTCCAGTTAGTATCAGCATTATATGTGGTGATAACCATATCGCCTGAGAAGCTGGCAACGGCTTCATCATCCACGATCTCCAGTTCGAAACCAGCTGCCCGCTTCATGTATGCATTAAAATATTCACACACCTTTACTACATCCTCATTTTCCGTTTGGGTGATGATTCGTGTCGTAGGCTCAATGGTAAAAGAGCCCGGAATAACGTAAGCTTTGACCGGCTGTGGAATGATATTAATATCCTCCGGAGAAGGAGGGTTACAGGTGGCCAGGGTCATCATGGCCAGGATAATTAGAGCAAATTTTCTGACTTTCATATCTTTATTATTTAATGTAATAGTCGCTGTCGATCAGTTCAAATTTCCCATCCCTGAACAGGGCGTAGTTAAATCCCTTATGGATGGCATAGGCACCTGTCTCTCCGGCCTTATTCACCGTCAGGTAGCCAATCTGGAAATTCTTATAGTCGGGAATCTTTTCTACAATGCGCCTGATACCTTCTTCGCAGGCTTCCTGCGGTGAGTATCCACTTCGCATCAGCTCAACCATGAGGAATGAGCCAAGGGTTTTCAGTACCAGTTCGCCCATGCCTGTGGCTGTGGCGGCACCTACTTCATCATCAGCATAAAGGCCGGCACCTATCACCGGAGAATCCCCTACCCTGCCATGCATTTTATAAGCAAGGCCGGAAGTAGTGCATGCACCGGCAATATGCTTTGAGCTATCGATAGCCAGCATACCAATGGTGTCGTGGTTTTCAATATTTATCACGGGATCATACTCCGATTTTTTCAGCCACTCTTCCCAGGCCTTCTTCGCCTTTTCGGTAAGCAGGTTTTCTTTCATAAAACCACTATCGAGGGCAAATTGAAGCGCACCTTCTCCCGAAAGTATCACATGCGGAGTCTTATCCATGACCAGCCTGGCCACAGAGATGGGATGTTTGATATGCTCCAGGAAAGTAACAGAACCACACTCACCATTCCCTTTCATGATAGATGCATCCAGGGTCACATGGCCATCGCGATCAGGCAGGCCCCCGTATCCAACACTGAGGTTATCAGGGTCGGCTTCAGGAATGCGCACGCCTGCTTCAACGGCATCCACTGCCGATCCTCCATTTTCAAGCACCTTCCAGGCTGCTTCATTGGCCTCATAGCCATGATTCCAGGTAGAGATCACCATAGGGATATTCCCGGGAACAGGCATCAGTATGCTGCCTGCCCTGACTTTGCTAACCCATGAAGGAATAGACAGTACTCCTGCCGCTGCCAGCGTAGAGCGAGTAAGAAATTGTCTTCTGTTAGATCTCATTTTGTTACTGGTTGGTTGTTACTGGTTAATGCTTAACGATTTATTTCAACAATCTTCCTTCTATAACCACGCCATCCGTAAAAGGCAATGTACGCGTAACAGATTACGGGGATAAAGAATGATGCATGCACACCATATGTATCAGCGGCCATTCCCTGAAATACCGGAACGACAGCACCACCGAGGATCATCATTACCAGCAGTGATGAGCCCTGGCTTTTAAACCTACCCAATCCTTCTATTGAAAGGGTAAAAATATTTGACCACATGATAGAGTTGAACAGCCCGATACCGATGACTGACCACATGGCTACCTGTCCCTGGTTGGTCAGTGCAATTATTAATAATACAATGGCAATCAGGGCAAAGATGAGTAAAGTCCTGTGCGCGAGCGAGCGTCCTACCATAAAAGCAATAAGGTTGGCTATCAGGAAGATACCATAGATCAGAGCATGATCGATTCCGCTGAAGTACCATATCACCAGGAATGCAGCCAGGGGAACAGCCAGCATCAGCAGGTATTTGAGGGTCATATCTTTCATCTGGCTGAGAGAAATGGCTCCCAGGAAGCGGCCTATCATCAACCCGCCCCAGTAAAATGCCACATAGGTGCTGGCATCTGCCTCACCCAGTCCGGCAATATTTTCAAGGCCGAGGTAGCTTATCATAATGCTGCCGATACTCACTTCACCACCAACATAGAAAAAGATGGCCAGTGCCCCGAATACCAGGTTGGGATGCTTCAGCGCTCCTGCAGTCCTTTCGATGGCATCACCACCTGTCGTGACCCTTGGAAGATGAGAAACTTTGATCAATACTGCCAGGAGTAAAAACATCCCTGTAAAGACGATATACGGGATCTTTACGGCATCAGCACCGGTAATATTGGCACCGGCAAAATATTTAAAGATCAGGAATCCACCGATCAGTGGGCCAATGGTTGTTCCCAGGGAATTAAATCCCTGTGACAGGTTCAACCTGCTTGATGCAGACTTTTCAGGACCCAGAATGGCAACATAAGGGTTAGCAGCTATCTGCAAAAGCGTAAAACCCAGTCCCATCACAAACAGGGCTGCAAGGAAAAAGCCATACATCTGGAATTCCGCTGCCGGATAGAAAAGTGCACTCCCTGTTGCAGAGATCAGCAATCCTGCCAGGATACCATTCTTATAGCCGATGCGGCTGATCGGGTCTCCCCCGGTGATGGAGATAAAAAAGTAGATCGCGGATCCCACGAAATATGCCATAAAAAATGCAAACTGCACAAACATTGCCTGAGTATGGTTTAAATCGAATACACCCTTCAGATAAGGAATGAGAATATCGTTCAGGACGGTCATGAAGCCCCACATAAAGAAGAGGCCGGTTACGACCACAAAAGCGACTGTGTAGCTTTTTGATCCTTGTTTGTTTAATGCGGTAGGCATGCTTAGTTGAATCGGTAATTAGTTAAATCGGTTGAATCAGTTAAATCGGTTATTGGGTAATTAGCTAAAGTAAGATTTTTGAGTGTATTAATTATATGTGTCGTAGATGCTTTTGATTTTCAAGCGGTTTTTTAGTTCTTTCATTCCGGCATCGCCGAGAAACAGGATTTCCCTGGTTTCGCCAGCGGCCATATCGAAAAAGTTATCTGAAAAGCGTCCTTCCAGCCCCCTGGCTTCGAGGAATACCTGTCTGGCCAGTTTCCCGGCATGAACACTGATCATAATGCCGGAGGTATCTTCACTTATTTCAAAGGTAACCCCCGGATCTTTCAGCTGCATTTCTTTGTCCGGGACAAAATACAAAAATGAGTTGGAAAGCTCTTCCCCATTCCGAAATAGCCTGGCAATGAACACGACATTTTTCGAATCCTTTCCGTGTGATGGAATACTGAATATCATTTGATTGCTCTGGGGTGGAAATTCAAGGCTCTCTTCCTTTTGAACAACCGGCTTTCCGTCAAAGTCCATCACCTCTATCTTCATTTCAACTTCCTGTCCGGAGGGATGGTCATTCAAAGCAAACACAAATATATCTCCATCCTTTTCAATGGCCCTGACCATTATAGGTGAATAAGCCCGTTTTACATGATAATGCAATGCCTTCCAGCGACCATAATAATCCAATCCCGCCCAGGACGTCACCGGCCAGCAATCGTTGAGTTGCCAGTATAAGGTACCCATACAATAAGGCTGGGCAATGCGATGTGTATAAAAAGCTTCGCCCATACCTTCGGCCTGCAATACCTGGCTTATGTAAACATAATCTTCGAAATTTTCCGGAACGATATACTCCCGTTCCATGTATTTTTGGATGAGTTCAGTGCCACGGGGATGCTTCTGATGTGCCTCCAGCACATCAGGTTTTGGATGTTGGATGTTGGATGTTGGATGAGTTGCTCCACCAAAAGCCTCGATGGTTTCCATGGGTGGTATGCCCTGGAAGCCATATTCACTTGCAAACCGGCCTACTTTTTCCCTGTACATGCTGAACGGTTCTTCACCCCACCAGACGCCCCAGTAGTGAACATCACCCCGGGTGTATGCCTCATCACGCCCCCAGCCTGTCATGGGTGAGGATGGCCAGTAAGCGGTTCCCGGATCGATGGCTTCCACGACATTCGGCAGGATATCATGAAATACATTCAGATAATCATTCCATACTTTGGCAGAGTCTTCAAACGAATAAGCCAGGGACTTCTGCCAGCCCCAGTTGTGCCAGCCCTCATCAATTTCATTGTTGCCACACCACAGGGCGATGCATGGATGGTTCGACAGCCTTGAGACATTGTCGATAGCTTCCTGCCTCACATTTTCCAGGAAAGCATCACCGCCGGGGTACATATTGCAGGCAAACATAAAATCCTGCCATACCAGGATGCCATTCTTATCACATAGTTCGTAAAAAATATCGTTCTCGTAAAAGCCACCACCCCAGACGCGGAGCATATTCATGTTGGCATCCACAACAGACTCGATCAGCTGTTTGTACCTGGCCGTATCAACACGAGTAAGGAAGTTATCCTGAGGGACATAATTGGCGCCCTTCATGAAAACAGGTAGTCCGTTGACGGAAAAATAAAAGGATTCTCCGTATTCATCGGGTTCATGGATCAACTTTATCTCCCTGACACCAAAGCTGCTAAGATATTCATCGAGGATGCCCCCACCAACAAGCTTCGTTCTCCAGGTATACATATTTTGGTCACCTAAAGAAACAGGCCACCACAATTTTCTGTCTTCAATTACTGCCTCCAGAAATATCTCATTCTTGCCGGGTATCAGATCTACGTTTTTAAATGCAACTCTTTCACCACTATCCTCATCAAACACCTGTACCCTGGCAGATTGCTCCCTGTCAGACACGACAGTCATGTGATGGATCACCTTGAGCGGCACTTCATCGATTGAGCCATGCTGAATATGGACCTTTTCAATCCGAAAAGCATCCCAGGCATCAAGATGCACAGGCTTCCAGATGCCACAGGTCACAAATTCAGGACCCCAGTCCCACCCGAAATGATAGGGCGACTTGCGTGTAAATGCCCTCTTGTCGGGAAGTTTATAAGAAAGCTCATTCGCTTTGGATTCATTGATTTCCCCCGGCGGGAAAAAAACGACAGTCAGTTGATTTTTTCCTTCATGAACCACAGCTTTCACATCCACCCGCCAGGTTCTGAACATATTGTTGGAAGTAAGAATAAGAGAATCATTAAGAAAGACCTGTGCGTAGGTATCGAGGCCTTCAAAAACAAGATCAAGATTCTCTTTTTCAAGGATCAATGAGTCAGAAAAGAAGGTGCAGGAATACTGCCATTCAGACTCCCCTATCCACTGAAGTTCTTTCTCATTTTCTCCATAGAAAGGATCAGCGATCAAATCATTTGCAAGAAGATCAAGGTGAACACAGCCAGGCACCGTAGCCGGATAATTTCCCCCTTCTCCCACTCTCGCCATTTCCCACTCTCCCAATTCCTTTTGCTCCATCGGATGTTCCGGGGCACAGGAAGCCAGGATCAACAAAATCAAGAATAGCAGTGATACGTTTTTCATTCTTTAGCTATTGGCCAGTTCAACAATCTTATTAATTCTCTCCGGGTCGGTAATCCATTGATCATATTCCGGTACCGTGATGTTATCACCCATTGAGACGTCCGGATTGCGGAAGATCATTTCCCCCGGATACAGGCTACGTCCCGTTACATGAAATTCCTTTGCCCCTGTATGATCACGAAGGCTTACAATGGTTTCTTCATTCACGCCACTGCCCGGCATAATCAGGATACGTCCGTTGGCCTTTTCGATAAGCTGCCGGATCAGTTCTTTCCCTTCCGGAGCCTTATTCTTTCCGCCGCTGCTCAGGATACGATCCACCCCGATCCCAATCAGATCTTCCAATGCATTATATATATCCACGCTCATGTCAAATGCACGGTGGCAGGTGAATCCCATTTCCCCGGCCAGATCTATGAGTATTGCCATACGCTCTGCATCGATCTTGCCATCCGGCAGGAGAATACCTGCTACGACGCCATCAGCACCCAATTCACGGGCTGCCTTCACATCCTCTTTCATGATCTCGAATTCCAGGTCGGAGTAACAGAAATCACCACCGCGCGGGCGGATCATCACAAACAGACCAATTGAAAGGTTTTTGCGCGCCAGGGCGATCGTACCCCTGCTTGGCGTAGTCCCGCCTTCAATAAGGTTATCGCAGAGTTCAACCCGCCGTGCACCTCCCTTTTCAGCATTTATGGCAGAAAGAACTGAGGTGACACAGGCTTCGATAAGGATGTTGGGCATAAGTGGATTTTTTGAATATACGAATATACTAAATTCACCTCACCCCTTTAACCTCCCAACCCCCTTTTCCCCCCCGGGTTCCACCCAGGCTATAGATACACGTCCTATCCGGGGTCGCTCGATTCAAAATTCATATCTTCGCAACATGGTTTATCCCGAAAATTTCGAGCAAAAGATCGGTTTCGACAAGATCAGGGAACTGCTGGAACAACAATGCATCAGCCCGCTGGGTGTGAAGCACGTTGAACGGATACGTTTCGAAGCCGGACATGGCGCCGTACAGGAAATGCTGAACCGTGCAGAGGAGTTCAGGCAAATTCTCCTGTCGGGAAAGGCCTTTCCTAACTCCGGGTATTTCGACCTCACCAATGAGCTTAAGCGCATTCAGATCAAGGGCACTTATATTGAGCTTGAATGGCTGTTCGACCTGAAAACATCACTGCAAACGATCAATGCCTGCCTTAAATACTTTGATGATGCAGAAGATGGCCTGTATCCACAGCTGACGGCCCTTACCGAAGGGATGGAGCCACAGGAAGGCCTGTTGAAAGAGATTGAACGCATCATGGACGATAAGGGTGAGATCCGTGATTCGGCATCATCGGCCCTGAAGGAGATCAGGCAGAAGCTACACCGCAAGCAACTTTCCATCGACGGACGGATCAGAAAGAGCATGCAGGAAGCACGTAAAGCCGGATTGGTACCGGACGATGCAGAAGTGACCATCAGATCAGGAAGAATGGTTATCCCTGTGATAGCATCCGGCAAGCGACAGCTTAAAGGCTTCATCCATGATGAATCTGCCACCGGACAAACCGTTTTTATCGAACCCACAGAGGTTTTTGACCTCAACAATGAGAT
>QMPN01000098.1 GCA_003648575.1 Bacteroidota bacterium | reverse complement strand
TATTTCTGCACCTATTGTACCATCCCCTTTGCCCGCGGAAGAAGCAGGAGTGCCAGCATTGCCGACACCATCCTTACTGCAAAAGAAGTTGCATCTGCCGGTATGCGGGAGATCATCCTGACGGGTGTGAATATTGGTGACTTTGGCAAACAGCATGAAGAAAGCTTTTTTGACCTGATCAAAGCACTGGACAAGGTAGAGGGCATCGACAGGATCAGGATATCATCCATCGAACCGGAATTACTAAATGAGGAGATGATCATGCTCATGGCTTCATCAGAAAAGTTCCTGCCCCACTTCCATATACCCTTGCAATCAGGTTCTGACAAGATCCTCGACCTCATGAAGCGCAAGTACAAACGGGAAGTGTTTGCACAAAGGATCTCTGAGGTCAAGAAACACATGCCCCATGCCTGTGTTGCAGCAGATGTGATCATTGGCTTTCCCGGTGAGACGGAAGAAGATTTTCAAGACACCTATTACTTCATTGAAGGCATGGAGATCTCATATATGCATGTATTTACTTACTCTGAGCGTCCGGGAACAAAGGCAGCCTCTCTCAGCGGGAAAGTGATCAACAAGGAGAAAAGGGAGCGAAGCAGGATACTGCACAAACTTTCAGAACAAAAGAAAACAGCATTTTACCGGGAACATATCGGCAGCACAAGGCTTGTGCTTTTCGAATCTGACAATTTGGGAGGATATATGCATGGGTTTACCGGAAACTACCTGAAGGTGAAAACACTATTCAGGGAAAAATTTATCAATAAAATCGTTTCTGTTCAGCTGGATGAACCGGGCGATGACGGAAACTTTCTGTATACTCCCAAATAAACAATTACTTATGGACCTGGCATCATTAAACCAAAAAGTGAATACCCTTTGCAGGCTTGTTGGTGAATATATGGCCGGGGAGCAGCATACTCTTTCCGGGCAAGACATCGACACAAAAGGCTTACATGATTATGTGACTCACGTAGACAAGAATTCCGAGAAAATGCTGGTAGATGGACTGGAGAAGCTCCTTCCCGGTTCCGGTTTCCTTGTTGAAGAAAATACGGTTGAAAACAGCGGGGAGGAATACACCTGGGTCATAGATCCGCTGGATGGCACAACAAACTTCATTCACCAGCTACCCACTTTCTCTATCAGCGTGGCTCTGATGAAAGGGCAAAAAGTGATTATGGGAACGGTTTACGACGTGAAAGCCCGGGAATGCTATTATGCCCACGAAGGAGGCCCGGCATACATGAACGGTGAAGAAATCCATGTTTCTGAAACTAAAAAGCTGGATGAATCATTACTGGCCACAGGCTTTCCATATAATGACTTCAGTCGTCAGGAAGAATACCTGAAGGTGCTGGCCTATTTCATGAAAAATACCAGGGGCATCAGACGCTTTGGCTCAGCTGCCATCGACCTGGCCTGGGTGGCCTCCGGCCGCTTCGACGGCTTCTGGGAATACAGCCTGAAGCCATGGGATGTAGCTGCCGGAGCATTTATCGTACAACAGGCCGGAGGGACGGTCAGCGACTTCAAAGGCGGAAATAACTTTATCCATGGAGGAGAGATCATCTGCGGAAATCCGGTTATACATGATGAAATTATTGAAGTCGTGAAGAAATTCTTTTAATTTTACACAACAATCCATGCACCATGATAAAGACATTTCAATTATTATTGCTTTCTTTTCTTTTGCCGGTATTCTGTATAGGGCAGACCGACAGCACTGAAAAGACTACCCTAGTTTATAAATTCGACATTAAGGAGCAGATCGCACCTCCTGTGGTCAGGACTACACAGAAAGCTTTTAAGGAGGCCGAGGAAAGAGGTGCTGAGATCATACTGATCCATATGAATACCTATGGCGGGCTGGTGGATGCCGCTGACTCTATCAGGACAAAGATCCTGAATTGCGACATCCCTGTGTATATTTACATCGATAACAATGCGGCCTCAGCAGGGGCATTGATCGCCATCGCCTGCGACAGCATATATATGGCTCCTGTGGCCAGCATAGGTGCGGCCACTGTGGTTGACCAGAGCGGAAAGCCCGTACCGGATAAATACCAGTCGTATATGCGATCATGGATGCGCGCCACTGCAGAAGCTACCGGTCGTGATCCTGACATCGCACAGGCCATGGTTGATCCCGACATTTATATAGAAGATATTATTGATACCGGCAAAGTACTGACCTTCACAACTAGTGAAGCCATCCAACATGGATTCTGTGAAGGAAGGGTAGAAAATATTGCCGAACTGATGGACGACGCCCATATCCCCAGGTACGAGATCATCACACATAAAAAGACCGGAGCAGACAAGATCATCGGATGGCTCATCAACCCCATGGTAAGCGGGATTCTCATTATGATCATTATCGGGGGCATCTATTTTGAATTGCAGAGCCCCGGGGTTGGATTTCCGCTGGTGGCCTCTATCATTGCCGCCATGCTTTATTTCGCCCCGCTATATGTGCAAGGCCTTGCCGACCATTGGGAGATCGTGATGTTTGTGATCGGGGTGATCCTGATCATAGTTGAGGTGTTTGCCATCCCGGGCTTCGGGGTGGCCGGAATATCGGGCATCATTTTCGTGATCGCCGGACTTAGCCTGAGTATGATCGGAAATGTAGGACTGGACTTCTCAGGGGTCGGCTTCGAAGTGGGAGCCACGGCCTTTTTCATTGTGATCATTGCCATTTTCCTGGCTTTGATAGGGTCGTTCTGGATAAGTAAAAAGCTATTTACAACAACTATCTTCGGACACCTGGCTCTGGAAGCTGAGCAATTAAAAACGGAAGGATTTTCAACTTCCAACGTGAAGTATAAAAGTATGCTTGGGAAAAAGGGCGTTGCCTGGTCGGTGCTCCGTCCTGCAGGAAAGGTTAGCATCGAAGGTGATGTATTTGACGCCACAGCCATGACCGGTTACATTGAAAAAGGAGATGAGATTGAGGTTGTTAAATATGAAACAGGGCAGCTGTTTGTCATAAAAATATGACAAACAGATATTCGATATCAGATATTCGAAATTCGAAGTATTCTACATGATAAAGCAGATGAGCGATGTTATTGCGCAATACTAACCGAACTATTCTATCTCTTCTTATTGTAATATCCGGCCTGTTCGTCGATGCTCAGACTGATCAAAAAAATGTCGTGGCCTTTCGTACTCCCGTAGCCCCGAAGATCGATGGCAAGCTGAATGAGATGGCCTGGCGGGACGCTGTTCCGGCAAAAGATTTCATTCAAAACGAACCCTATAATGGGGCAGCCCCCGGGCAGCCCACCGAGGTCAGGATCATGTATGACGACAGGGCTATTTATATCGGTGCCATGATGTACGACAGTGCACCGGACAGCATCTACCGGCAACTTGGCGAAAGGGATGATAGTGACGTTAATGCCGACCTGTTCGTTGTAGGCATTCTTCCTTATAATGACGAGGTGAATGTTTTTGAATTCCAGGTGACAGCATCCGGGGTCGAGATCGACATCAAGAGTGCTGCCAATTACGGCGACCGTAGCTGGGACGCCATATGGAAGAGTGCGGTGGAGATCAACGACAGTGGCTGGATCGCTGAATTCGAGATCCCTTTTGCTGCCATCCGCTTCCCGAAAACAGAGGTGCAGGAGTGGGGTATTAACATGGGGCGGAATATAAAAAGATACCGTGAGTGGTCGTCATGGAACTACATCGACAATACCCTCGACGGTATTTGGAACCAATCCGGCACCTTAACAGGCATCGAGAATATAAAGCCTCCCCTCAGGTTGTTTTTATACCCTATGTGGCAGGATACACAGAAAATGCAGCTGAAAGTGAGACATGGGCCTATTCCTATAACTATGGGATGGACATGAAGCTCGGCCTCAGCGAAAGTTTCACCCTCGACATGACCCTGATCCCCGACTTCGGCCAGGTACAGTCTGATGACAAGATCGTGAACCTCTCCCCCTTCGAGGTGTATTACCAGGAAAGGAGGCCTTTCTTTACTGAGGGAACTGAACTTTTCGAGCGCGGTGATATATTTTATACCCGCAGGGTAGGTGGAACACCTGATGGCTATTGGGACATAAAAGATTCGTACACTTCCGGGGATATTGTTAAAAACCCGGAAGAGATTCAGCTTTTGAATGCAACCAAAGTGTCCGGGCGTAACAGGAAAGGGACAGCCATTGGTGTTTTAAACGCAGTAACCTCCAACACTCATGCGCACGTAATAGATTCGACCGGAACGGAACAAATAATACTCACCGATCCGGCCACGAATTATAATATGCTGGTCTTTGACCAGGTCCTGAAAAACAGCTCCTATATCAGCCTGTACAATACCAACGTTTACAGGGGCAGGAACCGCTATATCGCCAATGTTACCGGATCGGAGTTTCAATTCAAGACAAAGGATAACATGTGGAGCGCAGGCGGCCAGGTGAATGTCAGTCAGAAGTATCACCCTGATGGCAAGCCTGAATTTGGTTACCTGTATGCTGTAGAAGCAGGAAAGATCAGCGGAAACTTCAGGTTTTTATACGAGCATGAAACTCAAAATGACACCTACGACATCAACGACATGGGCTTCAACCGCAGGAATAACCGTTTCGATAATGATATTGAGTTTGAGTACAATATCTATGACCCTGTAGGCCCCATTATCAGTATGCACAATGAAATCGGTTTGTATTATGATATGCTTTATGCTCCCAGGGAATTTGTATCATTCGACACACGATTTCGTAACAGGACAACCTTTACCAATTACATAACAACAGGGTTTCATCTTCATCTTTCGCCTGTGGAAAGCCGCGACTACTATGAACCAAGGGTGGATGGGTGGATGGTAAAGAGGCCCCCCGTCTGGGGTATAGGCGGATTTTTCTCGCCTGATTACAGGAAGCGCTTTATTGTGGATGTGGGAGGAGGATACTGGGCCGCAAGCGAATATGGCCAATCGGGGTACTACTTCTCGCTGAAACCGAGGTTCAGGGTCAGTGACAGATTCACCATCAGGCTTGAATTGGAGTATGATTTTGACTGGAATAGCCTGGGTTATGTTACTGATTCGATCGACAGCAATGGAGAAGAAAAGATCATTTTCGGCGCAAGGGACATTCAAACCATAGAAAATATTCTTAGCATGCAATACATATTCACCAGGAATATATCCCTTTCACTCCGTGCCAGGCATTACTGGATTACCGTTGAATACGACAGGTTTTATGACCTTCAGAAAGATGGCGACCTGATCGGAAACACGTATTCGGGGGATCATGATTTTCTCGTAAATGCGTTTAATGTGGACATGGTCTTCCGGTGGATCTTTGCCCCGGCCAGCGAGCTGCTGTTCATCTGGAAAAATAATATCTTCAACGAGAAGAATGAAGTTGCCAGAGATTATTTTGACAATCTGCGCTATACTTTTAACTCACCCATGGGAAACAGCTTCTCCCTGAAGCTGCTTTATTACCTGGATTACCAGAAGTTGAAGAGGAAGAATAGGACGGGGTCCTAGGGGCTGGATGCTGGATACCCGCCTTCACTTCGTTACGGACGGGCAAGCTGGATGCTGGTTGCTATTTCATTTCAATGCCCTGGCAAAATCTTTTGACACATAATTCTCATAGTGAGTACATACATGTGAGCCGAAGGCGATGGCTGTCTTCACTATATTGCCGAGTTCAGCAAGGGTCATATCCGGAAGCGTTCGTTCCGAACGGTATAACTCATAGATCAGCCCGGCATTAAAGCTGTCGCCGGCGCCGATGGTGCTCAAGGTTTTCACCTCCGGTACTTCCAATTCCAATTTCCCCCGCGGGGAATAGATCTCTACCCCGACATTGCTTTTTGTGTAAATCAGGTATTGCCCTCCATATTGCTGAACCAATGTATAGGCATCCGCCCCAGCCTTTATGTCGAAAATAGTATCGAAATCCTCATCCGAGCCACGGATGATATGCGCCAGGCCCAGATTTTCATAGACCAGATCCCTCAAGTTTTCAATCTCATCCTTATGCGGACTACGAATGTTCGGATCATACAAAATAGTGACCCCTGCATCCCTTGCGGCCCTGACAAATGTGATCAATGCATGCCTAACTTCTTTCATCAGAGAATAAAACCCACCAAAAAGTAGAATGTCACCCTTCCTAAAGTCTGGCATATCAATCTCCAGGCGCTTTTCCGGATATTGTTTATAGAAAGAATAGCGCGCATCATTTTGCTCATTCAAAAAGGCAAGGGCTATGGGTGTTTTCCCGTTTTGATATCTGTAAAGAAGTGTTGTATCAACAGCATTCTCTTTCAAAAAGCCATCGATGATATCTCCTACCCCATCCGCAGCATATTCGCTCAGAAAAAATACAGGCAGGCCCAGCCTGCCGAGTGAAACCGAAGTATTCAGCATGGTACCGCCGGCCTTGGCTGTAACAGGTTCACCATTTTTAAAAATGATATCGTATACGGTTTCTCCTATGGCATAGATCGATCTCATATAGTCAAAGATAAATAAATTAGGTATGCGGTGCTTGATACGGGAGTACGAGATTACGGGAATACGAGATTACGGGAATACGAGATTACGGAAATACGAGATTACGGGAATATGGGAGTGCGGGAATACCCAACGCCCAATGCCTAATATAAAAAAAAGGGACGCCGATTCTCACCAGCATCCCTGTATATCAAATTAGATGTATGTCTTATTTAATGTGCTTTGAAAGGAATGCCTCCATGGCACGATAAAAATCGAAGCGATTTTCTTCATTGTGGAAACCATGGCCTTCATCGTCTTTAACCATGTATTCAACTTCAATTCCGCGATCTTCGAGTGCTTTCACGATCTGATCTGACTCATCGATGTTCACACGCGGGTCATTGGCTCCCTGGGCTACGAAGAGCGGGGTCATGATCTTGTCAGCGTTGAGGGCGGGTGATGTAGCCTCGAACTGAACCTTGTTATCTTCCGGGTTACCTACCATCTCATACATCATGTCGAGAAGTGGTTTCCAATATGGAGGAATGGTTTTTAAAAAAGTAAAGAGGTTGGAAACACCAACATAATCTACAGCAGCTGCATAGAGTGTCGGGGTTACTACGATACCTTGCAGGGTAGCATAGCCACCATAGCTTCCACCATAAATGGCAACCTTGTCCTTATCGGCAATACCTTCGTTGATAAGCCAGTAAACACCATCAGTGATATCATTCTGCATGCTGAGACCCCATTGTTTGAAAGAGGCTTCCCAGAAAGCACGTCCGTAGCCTGTCGATCCGCGGAAGTTCATCTGCAGAACAGCATATCCACGGTTGGCCAGAAACTGTACTTCAGGGTTGAATCCCCAGCTGTCGCGTGCCCATGGTCCGCCATGAACATTGATCACAACGGGAAGATCTTTTGCAGTTTCAGGAGTAAGCCCTAAGGGGAGGGTCAGGTAACCATTGATCACAAGGCCATCACGTGCTTCATATTTAACGGGGAATTGCTTGCCCATCACATTCTCATCGATCCAGGGGCTAACCTCGTGAATCTTCTCAATCTTGTCTTCCGTCACGTTATAGAGGTAATATGAACCTAATGAACGGTCGCTATAAGTACGAATAATGTACATATCCTCATTCTTGTTTGCTCCGGTAATAGCGATCTCATAATCACCCAGGTCTTGCTCAATACGTGCAAAAAGTTTTTTAGTCTGCTCGTCGAAGAAGTGACGTTCACGTTTCCAGGAAGTATAAGAAGCTGATGTTACCACTTTTCTTTTCCTTGAATAGTGAACACCGCTTACATCATACTCATCATTTTCATAAAGTACTTCAAGTTCTTTTCCGTTTGCAATATCAAAGAGCACGACGGCTGATTTATCACGTCCGAGATTAGATGTTGCATATACATGCTTATTTTCAAAGTCGAAGAAAGCGGGGCTGATCTCATCTTTAAAGCTTGTAGTCAGGACAGGCCTGAATTCTTCGTCTTCATTGTCACGGTACTGGATCTGTACATTCACACCATCAACAATGGCGAAAGCTGCACGTAACCTGCCTTCGTGGTCAGTCATCCATCCCTGGATGTTTCCGGGGTTCTCGGCCAGCATGGTCATCTCACCTGTCTTTATATTCAGACGGTAGGGGTCGAACACCTGGGCATTCCTTTTGTTGAGCCCGATGATCACTTCATCTGGAATGTCTTCGAGGTCATCAAGGATCTGTGTCCTGACATTTTCGAAACAAGTCAGACACTTCTGATTCTTGCCTGTACGGTCTACACCATAGAGGGCAAAATTTTCGTCACCACCATCATCTTTCAGATAAAGGATGCGGTTGTTGTTCGCCCAGAAATAACCTGCGATACTGCGATCGGTCTCACTTGTGAGCCTGGTAGCTTTTTTGCTTCCGATCTTTTGAACGAAAATATTCATCCTGTCCTCATAAGGGGCAGTATATGAAAAATATTTTCCGTCAGGTGAAATCTGGAAAGAGGTTTTTTCAGGATTCTTGAAAAAATCCTCCAGGGGAATCTGCTTTTGCGCCATTACATTAGAATTTACTAATACTCCTGCCAGGATGATCATGATCATTGCACCGGCACGAAGATTGAATAATACTTTCCTCATCATATTAATAGTTTAACATTTATAATAAAGCACAAAATTAAAACAATAAACCATAGTATCGATGATAATGCAGCTAGTTTCACTTTTAATTAACAAATGGCTGTTCCCGGTATACCAATGGCATTTTTAGCCATGAGATGTGAAAAAGTGGTGGAAAGCCGCTAATTTCAGCAAGTGTTTGTGCATATCATATGGGCCAGGTAAAGCAGGTAGAGGATAAAGAGAATGATCCCTACCAGTCTGGAAGTACGCCATTTACTCAAAAGGAAAAACAGCAAGAGGATGACAGAGGACCCCATAAGTATGCTCGTCGACATCACTAAGTTCCCGGTCAGCAGGTTTATCTTTTCCTTGTAGATCAAAGCATACAACAGAAAAGGCAATCCCAGGCCGACAAGAATATCAAAGGTATTTGAACCGATGGCATTATTGATGGCCATCCCGGGTCTCCCCTGCCGAGCAACGATCACCGATGATATCAGATCAGGTACCGAGGTACCCACTGCTACGATGGTGATCCCTATCAGTATTTCCGGAACCCCCAGTGCTTCTGAAATGCCAACGGCAGCGCTAACAAGCAGCCAGCTGAGCAGGCTTATCAATCCAATAGAAATTATAAATGTCATGATCTGATAGCGGGCTGCCAGGCGATCAAATATATTCACCCGTGCGATCTTTCCATGAGAGAGCGCAGGTTCAGGACTATCATTTTTATTTGCTTCCCCTTCTATATCTTCATAAGGGAACAATCTTTTCCAGTAATATACTACGATCACATACACTACATATGTGGCCATCATCAGCAGGCCACTGAGCAGGTTAACTTCCCCTGAATGAAAAACATAGCCAATGATGAGGATGGCAATGATATAAAAAATGATATCCCTGAAAATAGGTTGCCAGACCAGCTTCGCTTTTCCCTTAATATACATAACCACCCCGGTGATAACCAATATGTTGAACAAAGCAGAGCCAACGATGGTACCTACACCTATGGCTTCATGATGGCCCGCCATAAGAATCGCAAACAGGGCAACAGCCAGTTCAGGTGCACTGGATCCTGCCGCCATCAGTGTTGATCCGGCCATATCGGAAGAAAGGCGCATCTTTTTCGACAGAAAATCAAGAGATTCGATGAAATATCGTTTCGAGATGACATGCATCGCCCCAAAGCTGAAGATGAGCAGAAGAAAATCTATGATAAGCAAGAATGGGTCCATATTCATTACAAAAGTACAAAAAACAGAGACCTGGCAGGTCAGTGACCTGCCAGGTCTCATTGAGGAGCGGAAAACGGGACTCGAACCCGCGACCTGCAGCTTGGGAAGCTGCTGCTCTACCAGCTGAGCTATTTCCGCATGCACGCAAATTTAATACCTTTAGTGCTGAAGTGCAAAAAATATATTTCCGTTATGATAGCAG
>QMPN01000097.1 GCA_003648575.1 Bacteroidota bacterium | reverse complement strand
TCAACGGGAAGATGTCCCAATCCATCACGGTTAGCTATGTGTACTATCTACAGGCATTCAAGGAAGGCAAGTTTAAGATTTCAGCCGCCTCCATTGAGATCGACGGAAAAACCATCAGTTCTAACCCTTTAAGTATTGAAGTCATTAAAGGCAATGCGCCACCCGCCTCTGTCCCAAAAAACCAACAAGGAACAGATGCATCAGGCAACACCGGCCAGGCCTCAGGGCAGGTTGATACAGGTGATGATGTTTTCCTCAAGGCTTTTGTCAGTACTAATAACCCTTACCAGGGCGAACAGCTTATCGTCACCTATAAGATATATACAGCCAATGTACCGATCTCTGACATTGACATTGAGAATCTGGCCTCATTCCCCGGCTTCTGGTCAACCAACCTCACAGACAGCAAGCAGCAGATCCAACCCGAGAAGGAGATCATCAATGGCCGTGAATACCTGACCGGCATACTATACCGGGTGGCACTATTCCCGCAAAAATCAGGAAAGATCACCATTACCCCCAAAAAATTAAAATGCACCGCCCAGGTCCGTACACAGGGAAACCGTAAAGTGCGTGATCCATTCTTCGACAGTTTCTTTGATGATCCTTTCTTCAATAATCAGTACCAGAATGTCCGGATCGAGATGGAATCAAATCCCATCGTATTAAATATAAAGCCCCTGCCAATTGATAAAAAACCAGCCGGTTTCAGCGGTGCTGTCGGCAGGTTCAACTTTCAGGCTACGATCGACAATAATGAGCTCACAGTAAATGATGCCGTAACGGTCAGGGTGGTGATATCGGGCAGTGGAAACCTTGAACTTATTAACACACCGGATATAAACTGGCCTCCTGATTTTGAAGCATATGAACCCAAGATATCTAAAAATATCAGGACCACGAAAACAGGTGTTTCCGGAAGCCGGACCTTTGAATTCCTTGCCATTCCCCGCAGTGCCGGAGATTTTGTTGTCGGCCCGATAGAACTGAGCTATTTTGACCCTGCCGCCGGGCAATATAAAAGCCTGTTGACAGAAGTATTTCATATACAGGTGGAGAAAGGGGACCAGCAAACATCTTCTGTAAGCTACAGCGGTGTTGCACAGGAAGATATCATGTACCTGGGACAGGATATCAGATACATAAAGACAGGAAATTTTCCGCTATCAGCCAGGGGATATTATCTCTTTGCCTCGCCACTGTATTTTATGCTGCTGGCTGCACCGGCCGTCATCCTGGCATTGCTGTCTCTTTTGTTGATCAGCAACCGCAAAAAGCGGAGCAACGTGGCACTTGTCAGGAACCGCAAGGCCACCAGGGTAGCCAGGAAAAACCTCAAAAAGGCCAACGAGTTCCTCAAGGCACAAGAACGTGAAGCCTTTTATACTGAAGTATCCCGGGCATTGTGGGGATACCTCAGCGATAAGTTCAATATCCCATTGTCAGACCTTTCCATGGACACGGTGCGGGAAAGATTGTCGGCAAAAGAGGTTAGCGAAGAAAGCATCAATACATTCATTGAAGTGTTGAACAAATGCGAGTTTGCACG
This sequence comes from Bacteroidota bacterium, assembly GCA_003648575.1. The sequence goes on along the minus strand of QMPN01000097.1, from coordinate 8,510 downwards.
GTTTGCACCCGGCAAAAGCACAGATTTGATGAATGAGATCTATAAGGAAGCTATTATGTTCATCAGCCGGATCGAAGGTGAACTTAAATCCTGAGTTTATATGAGAAAGATCATAAGCATAGTTGGCGCAATATTATTCTCCATTTCACTACTGGGGCAGCAAGACCTTATCACACAAGGTGATTCAGCTTATAACAGGGAGATGTACACCGAGGCCATCAGCAATTATGAGGCAGTCCTGGACCAGGGTTTTGAATCAGCCCAATTGTATTACAACCTGGGGAATGCTTATTTCAATATTAACATGCTGCCTGCTGCCATACTCAACTATGAACGGGCGAAAGTACTCGCACCCGCTGATGCCGATATCGATTTCAATCTGAATATTGCCAACAGTATGATACCTGACAAGATTGAACCGGTGCCGGAGATCTTTTATATCCGTTGGTGGAAATCACTGCGCAACAGTTTTAACTTATATACCTGGACTATTGCAAGCATCAGCATTTTTGTGCTGCTTATTCTGTGTGCAGGCATTTTCTTCCTGTCACGGAATATCCTCATGCGAAAATTCGCATTCTGGTCCGGGATATTTTTCATCCTATTCAGCATAGCCGGCTTTTCGATGACATACACCAGGTACGACATTCAGAGCAAGCACCTCGAAGCCATCGTCTTCGACCCTACCATCACCGTTAAATCCTCTCCCAATCAACTGGGAAAAGATCTTTTTGTGATCCATGAAGGCACAAAGGTTTTCATTCTTGAAGAGATCAATGAGTGGTGCAATATTAAGATTACAAACGGAAGTGCGGGGTGGCTGCCGGCAGCGAGCATAAAGAGGATCTGAAATCAGATAGCAGAAATCAGAAGTAGTAGACGGTAGGCAGTAAGGCGGTGGGCTGTTTGCCAACCAATTCAACCAGTTCAACCAACTCAACCAATTCAACCAACTCCAAGTACTCCAAGTACTTCAAGTATTTCAAGTACTCCAAGTACTTTATAAACCTAACTTTTCAGCCAGTTTCTTTGGCAAAGCATCCTTATGTATCATGATCGCCAGGGTATTAAGCCTCAGATAAGACTCTGACATATAGAGATACCCTCCCTTGTCGTTGCTGTCGTCATCCCAGCTGTTTTTGGTGATATAATACATGGTGCCGTTTTGATCTTCCACTATACCGGTCAGGTGCATCAGGTGGTCATCGGTTGACGTATAATTATCGAAGTGCTCCTGGCGCATTTCCTGATCGACTTCTTTCTCATCACCCGGTTTTTCAAAGACATACAGTTCTTTACCTTTCTCCGTCTCAGTAAGCTCTTCCCAGCGTTCACGTTCAGTTCCGCTGAGGCTTTCCACTTTCTTTTCGGGCAGGATGGCAATGCCGTTCCTGTGTGAGAAACCGCGATCGCTCACATCCCCGTCCCAGCACACTGTATAACCATTTTCCAATGCATTATCGATCACCTCCATCAGTTCATCTACCGGAAGGTTATAATAGAGATCATCGGACCAGTTGTCGGGAATCTCAAGGTTCACCGATTCATAATACGGGTAAATGGAATATGAGGTCAGTTCAATATAATTTTCCGGGTCTATCTCAAGTGCAGATGCATAGCCAAGGGGGCTAACATCCACTCCCTCATATTCAAAGGAAGCAGGAACATGCCCGAGGTAAACATCCAGTATGGCACTATAAGCTTCGAACCATTTAGGGCTAAGCTTTCCGCCACGTTTCTTGATCACAGCATCAAGGAAAGCCTTCAATACAGCATCCATCTCTCCATGATTATGCTTCTCCTCCCCTATTTCAAGGCCTGCATACACCGTTTCAGGTACGATGCCGTATTCCGCTATCACATTTGTTACATCGTGGGCCTGGCCGCCCGCGCCAAAGTTTGACCTGCCGTGGAGCCTGACATACTTCAGGGCCTTATCAGCATAAGTATTTCGCACAATGAACATCTCTGACAGATCGGTTTCTTTTTCTGTGATCCGCAGTACTTCCGCTTCGAGGAAAGAAACTGCGCCAAATGCCCAGCAGGTACCCGAACGGTGCTGATCTTTAACTGAAGTTACCGGGTTTTCAACAATAATTTCAAAAATATAAGCTGTATCAGCAACCTCATCCTGCGCAAAAAGCTGTGCAGGAGAAAAAATAATAAATATGGTGATACAGGCAAGCAGAACCGAATTTGTTAAGGCTTTCATTTTTAGGCATTTTAGTTATTGGATTGATAATGTCTATGCAAAATTACAATAAAAAATACTTTCTTTCCGGTTTGCCGTTATCTGATTTATGCCTGCCGATAACTTGATTAAACTTGCTTTTTTATCAGAATCTTTTAATTTTGTTATTTAATTGCTTAAAATAATTTAACCTATATTTGTTAATACTTTTAAGTAACGCAGGTTTGCACCTTTTTAAAAAAGGTTTAACTTAGTGGCATCAATCATTGTTATTGCACTAACATAAAATTAATATTCCGTTAAAACCAAAAATCAAATTTGACTAACATGAAAAATAAAATTTTACCATTAAGTCTTGTTACGTTAGTTATTTGCCTGGGAGCATTTCTCATTTCTGCTACCTCTTCTTACCCTGACTTTTTTATCCCTCTTGGTGATGATGAAGGTGTAGAAACTATTTCTTCGGAGCAATATCTGGCAAAGCTTCGTAACAACCAGGTTACCGGCGTCATTGATCCGTCTGATGTCATCAATGCCAGGATCCAAGCTGAAAATATTGCCGTCCAGAATGCCAACCGTGATGACATTACGTGGTCATTTCTGGGGCCCGACAATGTTGGCGGAAGGACCAGGGCGTTCATTTTTGACAATACTGATGAAACATCCTACACGATCATTGCCGGTGCTGTCAGCGGTGGCCTGTATAAATCAACCAACGTAGGCCTCACCTGGGTTAAGATAAATGGTGAAGGAAATAACCTGAATGTATCCTGCATGGCACAAGGTTCTGATGGAACCGTCTATGTGGGAACCGGAGAAGGGTTTACCGTCCAGGATTACTCCATCTTCCAGGACTTCAACTACAATGGTGCCTTTGTTGGGACAGGGATATATAAATCCACTGATGGTGATAATTTTTCATTATTGTCTGCCACAGCCCCGGTTGCGAATGATGATACTGTTGCTTTTGCTTAAATCAATCGGCTGGCAGTTAATCCTAACAATGATGTAGTATGGGCATCTACAAACAAAGGGGTTTGGTACAGCTCTGATGCAGGCCTTACCTGGAATATTGCCAGGGTAGGCGATACTGCTTTCCTGATCGGCCCATCCTGCGATGTAAAAATTGGTTCAGACGGAATTACTGCAGTATCGGTTAATGGATTAGCATATATCTCTGATAACGGACATCCTAACCAATTCGTATTGCATTCTTCTGACACCTTCAACCTGCCTTATGAAAATGTTGGCCGTACTGAATTCGCAATTGCACCGGGCAATCCTGATATTCTTTATGCAACGGTAATCAACGACGGGGGCGGACTGATCAATGTTTACAGGTCTGACGACAGAGGTGTTCACTGGAGGATCATTGCTCCGGGCGGAAGCCAAAACCTTAATTTCTTTTCTCCCGACAACAATACAAGCCAGGGACAGGGCCTTTATGACAATGTTATTGCTGTTTTCCCCGAGGACCCCGACAGGATCCTCTTAGGTGGTATTGATATGTGGGAAGGACGCAAGATCTATGAAACAGGATACTTCGAATGGGCACAGAAGTCTTCAGGATTAATACCACCCCAGATATTCCCATCCTTTATACATAGCAACCATCACATCTACACTTTCCGGCCGGGTGTTTCAAATCAGATTTTTATAGGCCATGATGGTGGCATCTCCGAAGGAAGTATCAACTCACAATATTCCGAATTTATCACCCGGAACAAAACTTATAACACTTCACAGTTTGCTACCGTTGGGTACGGTGGGGAGCTAAAACGAGTTATTGGTGGCGCGCATGGAGCCGGCACCCAATACGTCAATGGACATGGCAACCCTGCCAGCGCTCAAAATGGCACACAGATATGGGCCGACTTTACCAACCCCAGTGGGGGAAATGGCGGTGATTGTTTCGTTTCCATCATCGATCCGCTTGTTTTCATTTACACACAAACACCGGGAGAGAATTTCAGAAGGTCAGAAGATGAAGGCGAAAACTTTTCCAACACCTTCCTCTCCAGCGGTATCCAGGTACCTACCGATGCTTACATCACACCATGCCTATATTGGGAAAACTTTGAAAACGAATACAGCCGCGACTCTGTTGATTTCACCACCCATGTGGAACTCGCTTCCGGAGCAGAAGTTATGGTCAGCAGTGGTAACAGAGGCTATCCCTTCGAATATATACTCCCTGCAGTGCTGGACTCCGGTGAAACCATCCGTGTGAAGGATATTATCTCTACCAAGTACTTCCTGGGAACAGAAAATGCCATTTGGATGACATTCGACGTGCTTGATTTTGGCGGAGTACCGGAATGGTTTGTCATTACCAATAAAGCTAAATCAGGCTTCGATGGCCAGGCTCAATCCATGGGCATGTCATCAGATGCCAACTATCTCTTTGTAGGAACAATGGAAGGCGAACTGTTCAGGATCGCCAACATTAAAAATGCTTATGATTATGACAGGGCAGATATTAACAGCCCTTATTGTATTATAGCTACCACCTACATTCCTTTGATAAATCCTGTTACACTGGCACAAAATACACAGGTGGTTACTTCTGTTTATGTTGATCCGCAAGATCCTGCTCACGTGATCGTCACCTTAGGCAACTATGGCAACGACAACTATGTATTCAGTACAAGCAATGGACTGGATGCAGAGCCGGTGTTTACATCCATCCAGGGTGACCTTCCAAAGATGCCCGTTTATTCGTCTATCATTGAGATGAGTAATTCTAACACTGCCATTGTTGGTACTGATATGGGTATGTATATTTCAGAAAACATCGATGCTGCCACTCCCAACTGGGCCTTATTGGCACAGGATATCGGCAAAGTACCGGTATTCCAGCTCAGACAGCAACTTGTCGCCAAAGAGCCTACCGTAATAAAATACTGGGATGGGGTTGACACTCTTGTTGAAACTTATCCGGGCACACAGAATTTTGGTGTGATCTATGCAGCTACTTATGGAAGGGGGATGCATTATACCAGGAACTTTGAAAAACCTGTAAGCATCTTCGCACCTGGTACTGAAGTACACGCTTCTGCTGTTAAAGTGTTTCCGAACCCTGTAAGCAATACAGCAACCATTGAATATACATTGGATAAGAAAACAGAAGTGATCTTATCAGTATTTGATATCAACGGTAAAATGATCCTTAGTGAGAAAATGACCCGGTCTGCCGGCACACATCATTATCAACTGGATTGCGGTTCATTGCCTCGTGGCACATATGTTACAAGCATACACAAGGGCAAGACCGTAGAAACAGGAAAATTCATCGTTGTACACTAATTCACGATAATCTAACAATATATTAACACCATATAAAAAGAACGGACATGAAAAAATTATTATCCACGCTACTTTTTCTTTTCGTCGTTGCCATATTCAGTTTTGCTCAAACAGATGTCTATCCTCCTACACTCATGGAGCCTGAAGATGGTGATGATGGCCAGATGCCTGATGTAATCCTTAATTGGGCAGCTGTTGCCGGATCCGGCGGAATTGTCGAGTATGAAGTCCAACTCGATGTTACAGATGCATTTACCAATCCTGTCATCTACCCTCTATCAGAATTTACCGGTCTTCAGATGGAATTGCTGCTTTTCGGACAAGAATACTTTTGGAGGGTCAGGGCCAGTGAAGGAAGTGATATCTCGGGCTGGTCGGATGTTTTTTCATTCGTGGTTTTCGAGACGGTTGTTCTGAATAAACCAAATGATGGTGCTGACGAGCAAGATCCTGATGTTGAATTGAAAGCCAAAGACAGGATAGGGTCAACAGTTATTACAGGCGTTGAGCATTTCGAGTTTCAGGCCGATACTTCAGCTAACTTCGATAGCCCGCTGCTTTTTGAAGGTGTCAGTGAAACCAATACAATGCACACAATCTTCCTCCATTTTGGGAAAATCTATAACTGGCGTGCCAGGGCTACACATTCAGCTGATAACAGTGCCTGGTCTGACGTAAGAACCTTTGAGGTTATCCCCGCTCCTGAACTTGACGACCCATCTACAGGCTCCACTGACATGGGACTCGAAAATGTTCTTGAATGGGATGAACTATCAGGTATTCTGGATTATGAGATCGAACTTGCCGACAATGACGCGTTTACAGGGTCAATAAAACTGATCACTGAAGAAACCGAATATACAACAGATGGTTACCTCACCTTCGATCAGGAATACTTCTGGAGGGTCAGGGCAAATCATGCTACCGACACTTCATACTGGTCGGAAGTGTGGGATTTCAAAACCATCACCACGGTTGCATTATCCCTGCCTTTAGATGGAGCCACTGATGTTGGCATTAGCCCTCGCTTAGAATGGGATATGGTTAGCGGAGTTGATCTTTTCCAGGTACAATACTATATTACCCCTAACTTCGAGGAACCTTGCTGTATTCAAGAGATTGAAGGAACCGATGATTACTTCCAGGTAATAAATATCCTTGAAAAGGACTGTACCTATTATTGGCACTGCCGTACCATGAAAGGAATCGACACCACTGCATGGAGTGAAACATGGTCATTTACCACTGAACCTGAGATTGGCATCAGCGAAACAGCTTTTGATGATAGTAATATTAATATATATCCAAATCCCAGCAGCGGTAAACTATATATTGATGTAGCAGGTGAAGAAAATGCCGTAGTCACTGTTTACGTCATGGACCTGCTTGGCCAGATACATGTAGAAGAGAATATGTTATTCGGACAGGGCAATACGATCAAAACCCTGGATCTTAATGATCTTGCCAATGGCCTGTACCTTGTGAAACTCACAAATGGTAATCAAAGCTATTCGCATAAGATCACTGTTTATAAATAACCAAAAAAAGCCCTTCAGTTACCTGAAGGGCTTTTTTATTGTCGATTTTCGATTGTCGATTGTCGATTTTCGATTGGATGTTCGATTTCAGATTGTTGATATTTGTTATTCGATATTTGGTTTGCCCAATCAATCATATCTTTTCCCGAAGCTGATTCCGATATAAAATGTAAGGAAGAAGGAATGCTCGGGGTTGAATGCCATGATCGCTACAGGAAATGGATAAAAGTCGAGGGCAGCGCCTGTTTCAATTGCTTTAATGGAGGAGTTATAATTGCCAAACTCAAAATTCAATCCTAACTTGGCATAGAGGCCGGGATGCAAGCTGGTATTCTCAATACCATTAGTAAAGGGGGCACGCCCGGCTATATTATCCAATCCATGGGTCTTAGGATTGTATCTCTCAACCTCAATGATGTAATCTTCGTATTCAGGGGAATAGTTCAACACATAAAGGTATATTGGTTTTGCCAGAGCCAGTGAAAAACCGCCAAAATATATGAAGCGAAGCTCTATCCCACCCCAGTACGGTTTCCTGTTCAGCAAACGTGTAATGCCGATCCCGGCCCTGAGTACATATACATGGTTTAGCTTCCCGTACACATAGCTTTTCGCATTATTAACATAAGGGTTGATGGTTTTTATTTGCTTAGGCGATTTAAGGCTTACGGCATCGATCTCCCACTGTAATGATCTTTTATAGCTGAGATTCTTACCTTTCCTGATGTGGAAGCCCCATCCCCTGGAATGTAGTATCAAGCCACCTGTAAACTCCCTCCTCAGCAATACCCTGTCAGAAATAGAGTCATAAACCGGCTCCGTGGGCTTTTGTTTACGTTCCTTTCCGGTTTCCTGCTCCTGACCCGACATAAAAAGACCCGCCATTATCAGGAGGGTTGTCAACATTATGTGTTTAATAAAGGCCATCAAATAAGAAGCCCGGGAATTATTAAGTAAGTTCTGGCTGCTTCCCGCTAACAGCTAGTAAAACAAAGCCTAATAGTTGGATTGTTTCTGATACTTATATGATTCGCCGTACGCTGCACAGCGCTCGTTCGACCGGCAAGAAGTAGCAACCAGCACAAAAAGAATCACTGCTGTAGCAACTATTAAAACTTTTTTCATATTTTTAATCATGATAATACGATTCAGGTTTAATGAAACACAAATATAAACTCATTTTCATAATATTAACAAAAAAAAAGAGAATATGTTGTACCAACCTGCTGTTAATTATTCATTATGAGCATATCCACAGTTAATCCACAAATTGAGGAAAGCTGGAAAAAGGTCCTCGCGGATGAATTCCGGGCTGATTATTTCAGCACGCTGAAATCCTTTTTAATTGAAGAAAAGAAAAGGTTTACTGTTTATCCACCGGGGGAAAAGATCTTTGCTGCTTTTGACCATACCTCCTTCGAATCTGTCAGGGTGGTTATCATTGGCCAGGATCCTTATCATGGCGCAGGGCAAGC
>QMPN01000096.1 GCA_003648575.1 Bacteroidota bacterium | reverse complement strand
TTTTTTTAATTTAGCAAACGAAAACTTATTATATGTTAATAATTGGTATAGCAGGTGGATCGGGATCAGGGAAGACCACGGTAGTGAATCGTATGGTAGAACTGTTGCCGGAGGATAGTGTATCGGTAATCGCACAGGACTCATACTACTGGGATAACGGCCATCTACCCCCGGAAGAGAAAAAGAAGATAAACTTCGATCACCCGGACTCCATCGAATGGGAATTGCTAATACGTCACCTTGAGATGTTGAAAGACGGACATGCCATCGATATGCCTACATACTCTTATGTCGAATGCGCACGGCTGCAGGATACCATCAGGGTGGAGCCTCGTGAAGTAACCATAGTAGAAGGAATACTGATCTTCACAAACCCGGATTTAAGAAATAGCTTCAATGTGAAAGCTTTTGTTGACGCCGATGATGATGACCGACTCTCCCGCAACATGTCAAGGGACATTATTAAGCGTGGCAGGGATCCCGAGGAAGTGTTGAGGCATTATCATACATTTGTGAAGCCGATGTACCTGCAGTTTATCGAACCATCAAAGCGCTATGCCGATATTATTATTCCCCAGGGCGGCGAAAACGTGGTTGCCATCGACATCCTGGCCTCCAAAGTAAAAACCCGGCTTCTGGAAGCCTAAAAGAAAGTTGTTGAGACTTCTGTTCCTGATGAGAAATCGATTTCCCTGAAATTAAAAACTGCTTCGTCATTGGTGGGAGTTAATATGAATAGCTCCCGGTCCTGGTGGTACCTGAAAAATCCATAATAGCGCTTGTCAGCAAAGTTGTTCATGTAAAGACTTAACAAGATCAAAGTCGTATTTGGGGGCCAGCCTGAATACACAATATCCAGATAAAGATGTTCAAGCCTGTTTCGCGGAAGCTCCTCCGGGATATGTTCCAGCTTAATCAAACGGCTATAATCAGGGCCGCCGACAATAAAGGAAGGGTAGGAAGGCGTGTACACAGATCTTTTTCCCTCTACGTATTCGACATATGCTGTAGCTCCGCAGGTATCATGCAGCACGATCCTGAATGGCCATCCTCCGTCGAGGCCAAGGTCATCGAATATCCTGATATCCCATATGGCTAACAATGCGGTATCGACACATTTAAAATGATCGATAAAAAAATTAACGGCCAGGGAAGCACCGACAGGGATCAGCTCTCTTTCTTTTTCAGGCAGCTGACTATTCTCCAGAAACATCAGTGAGGCTGAAAACCCGTGCTCATTCATCCCTTCATACACGATTCCTTCAGCATTTTTAAGGTATATGTTATTATACTTAACTTCCCAGTTGAAAGGATATCGCTTTCTGATATCATTTGGTGATGAGCGTTCTATCCCGGCAGGGCAAAATATCACTTCTGAGCTGCTAACAAAACCCTCTTCGAGCATACTTATAGAAAAAGGCAGGCTGTCGTATATACACAGATCAGACCCGGTTCCAAGCTCCCATTCCTGACTGTTTTGAGCCGATAACATGCACGTAACAATCAGGAGCAAGGTGATTAATGATGCTTTCAGAAGACGCATAATGCAAAAGTATATGAAATTTATTACAAAATTCCTTGACTTTCGGATTTCAATACTATATTTTTGTCCAATCAGTTTAACCAAGTGGTTAATTCAAGTAGTTAAACTAAATGGTCAAGAGATGACAGAAAAGAAGATAAGCACTGAGGAGCATATATTGGATGTTGCCAGGGAAGTGTTTATGCTGAACGGCTATAGCGGAACCAGCATGCAGATGATCGCTGACAAGGCAGGTATAAACAAATCCTTGTTGCACTATTATTACAGAAGTAAGGAAAAACTGTTCCGTAAGATATTCGAGAAGGTTTTCGGTCAGTTTATCCCACACCTGGGGGTAATCTTTATGTCGGAGATGACCCTGGAGAAAAAGATCTATGCTTTTGTGGAACGTTACATGGATGTATTTGTGGAGAACCCGCTGGTACCCATATTTGTGTTGGAGGAGTTAAGCAAAAACCCTGAATATCTTGCTGAGCTGATAAAAGAGGCCGGCATCAATCCAAAGGTGATGATCGGGAAGATTGGACAGGCCTTGGAAGAGGAAAAAATCTATATTCGGGATCCAAGGCATTTTTTCGTAAACCTACTCGGGCTTTGTATATTTCCCTTTGCTGCACGCCCACTGATAGAAAGGATGTTGTTTGATAATGACAAAGACGCTTATGATAACTTTCTTCAGGAACGCAAGAAGGAAGTCCCACAATTAATAATGAACGCAATCAGAAAAGCATGAAACGAATCATATTGATCATCGGTTTCCTTATGGCTGCGTATGTGTATGGGCAGGTGCCTGATACCCTGAGCCTGGAGATGTGCCATGAGCTGGCTCTTAGCAGCTATCCGACAGCATACAGAACGGAACTATTGAATGCTGCCAGCGAGATTCAACAGAAGAAGTTGAGTGCAAACTACCTGCCACAGGTGCAAATCAACGGGCAGGCAAGCTACCAGTCGGATGTACCGCAGGTGGATGTGGCGATTCCGCCTTTTTATCTTCCACCGCCCATTGATACCTATGTGGCACCTGCACCACTGGAAACACCGCCTCCTCCCAAGGACCAGTATAAATTCACCTTGGATGTGTACCAGGTGATCTATGATGGTGGTATCACCGGGAGCCAAAAAAAACTGGACCTGGCCAGATACGAAATAGAGAAGCAGCGGGTGGAGGTAGAGTTGAACAGCTTGAAGGAGAATATCAATTCCATATTTTTCAGCATTATCCTTATGCAGGAAAATGAAAAACTATTAGGTGTGCTGCTGGAGAACCTTCATAATAAGTTAGAAGATGTTAGTTCGGCAGTAGAGCACGGGATGGCTCTGGGTTCTGATAGGGATGTGTTGAAGGCAGAGATCATCATGATTGAACAACAACTGGATGAAACAGCCATTCAAAAAGAAGCCTTTATCAGCATATTGTCTGAGTTGATATCGGAAGAATTAACTGTGCAAATCATGCTGGACATGCCTGAACATATTATCTCATCCGCTTCATATGATCCAGCGCGGCCGGAACTTGAAATTTATGATATTCAAAGATCAATGCTGGAAGACAGCAAGGATTTGATCACCGGGACCTGGAGGCCCAAGCTTTCAGGTTTTGGCCAGCTGGGCTACGGAAACCCGGGACTGAATGTATTGAAAGACGAGTGGACCCCCTTTTATATTGTTGGCGCGCGGCTGAACTGGAAGGTCTGGAACTGGAACCAGAATAAAAAGGATAAGCAGATACTTGGTCTGCAGCAAGAGCTTGTCGACCGCGAACAGGAAGCTTTTGATAAGAACCTCGGTATTGCATTGGAACAACACCTGGCTGATATGCGGAAATACGAAAGCCTTATGGAAAAAGATCTGGAGGTTATCGGCCTCAGGATTAGCATCGCCAGGACAGCTTCCTCACAATTCGACAATGGGGTGATCACCTCCTCAGATTATGTAAGCCGGATGAATGAGGAGGCACAGGCTAAGCTGAACATGGAGGTGCATAAGGTAAAACTGGCCAAGGCCAAAGTAGATTATTTAACAACATTGGGTGTATTATAAAACAGTATAAAATGAAAAAGATTTTTTGGATTCTCATCTTATCAGCAGGAATAATTGCCTGCAGGAACAATGACGATAAGGCTGATGCCTACGGTAACTTTGAAGCTACGGAAGTGATGGTTTCTGCTATGGCCCAGGGTGAAATATTCTCTCTTGTTATTGAAGAAGGGCAGGAGTTAAAGGCCGGGGAAATTATTGGACTGATCGATACTACCGAGCTTTTTCTGAAGGAAGAGCAACTTATTAAAGGTATAGAGGCGGTGAGGACACGGCTGCTAACAATTAAAGCCCAGATGGATGTGCAAATACAGCAGAAGAAGAACCTTGTCGTGAACCAGAAAAGGCTTGAAAAGCTTTTTAGCGATGGTGCGGCAACACAGAAGCAGGTGGATGATATCAATGGTGCTGTCGACCTGATCAATGCGCAGATTACCGCCACAAGTTCGCAGGAGCAGCAGGTGCTGGCAGAGATTGAAACCATGAATATCCAGGTCGATCAGGTAAAGGAGAAGCTGTCGAAATGCTATATTAGCAATCCCGTGGATGGTACCGTGCTTATCAAGTATGCCGAGGCTGGTGAAGTAGCAGCACCGGGGAAGCCGCTATTTAAGATTGCAGATCTGAGCCTTATGAAGCTAAAGGTATATGTGAGCGGCGACCAGTTACCTCATATTAAGATTGGCCAGAAAGTGGAAGTACAGATCGATAAAACCAAGAAAGAGAATAGCAGCCTGGGTGGGACTATTAGCTGGATCTCATCTACTGCTGAGTTCACCCCAAAGACCATACAAACCAAGGAAGAACGTGTGACCCTGGTCTATGCCGTGAAGATATTGGTGCCTAATGACGGATCCATGAAGATCGGCATGCCGGGGGAAGTCAACTTTTAAATGTATATTAGATTTCTAATAAATACTCACTAAAACAATGATTATGAAAAAGCTCAGGATTTTATTGATGATGATTGCAGCCATGTTTTTTACTGCTGCCAACGTGAATGCCCAGGATTACCAGCAGGAAGACCTACTGGGGATTTGGCTGAATGAAGATGAAGATGCCCACATCGAAATTTACATGGAAAATGAACTCTATTATGGCAAAATTATATGGCTGAAGATTCCCATCGATGAAGAGACCGGAAAACCAAAACTCGATAAGCATAATCCTGATGAAGAATTGCAGAAACGTCCTTCCCTGGGCATCCAGCTGCTCACCGATTTCGAATGGGATGGCGACAATGAATGGGATGAAGGAGATATTTATGATCCTAAGACTGGAAAAACGTACAGCTGTTATATAATAATGAAAGAATATGATTTGCTGAAGATCCGTGGATATATTGGGATATCCCTGATTGGGAAAACTACTTATTGGACGCGTGTTAAAGAATAATTGATACCTCACCCCCTGGCCCCCTACCCTCAAGGAGAGGGGGAAAAGGGGGCAGGGGGTTAAGGGGGTGAGGTGATTTGAATAAACCAATGAAATCTGCATCAGTTGTTATAGAAAACCTATCCAAGTCCTACAAAAAAGTAGAGGCTATCCGGGATATTTCCTTTACGGTGGATAAGGGCGAGATATTTGGCTGTATTGGCCCCGATGGTGCCGGGAAGACGAGTCTTATCCGGATCCTGGTAACGCTATTACTGCCTGATAAAGGCACTGCCTCTGTGGAAGGACTCGATGTTGTGAAGGATTTTAAAAAGATCCGCAGGATCATCGGTTATATGCCCGGCAGGTTTTCTCTTTATCAGGACCTTTCGGTGGAGGAGAACCTGAAATTCTTTGCCAGCAGCTTTAATACTACCATTGAGGAAAATTACTATCTCATTGAAGATATCTATAAGCAGATCGAACCATTTAAGAAAAGGCTGGCAGGTCGTTTAAGTGGCGGGATGAAGCAAAAACTTGCCCTGTCGTGTGCCCTCATTCATAAGCCGGATGTGCTTTTCCTGGATGAGCCCACGACGGGGGTCGATGCTGTTTCCCGCAAGGAATTCTGGGCGATGCTGAAGAGGCTGAAGGACTGGGGGATCACCATACTCGTATCGACACCCTATATGGACGAAGCTGCTATGTGCGACAGAGTGGCCCTGATGCAGGATGGAAATATTATGAGCATTGATAGTCCGGAAGGAATCATACAGTCACATGGCAGGCCACTGGCATCTATACGTACCTCAGATATGTTCAGGCTGGTAGAAGACCTCAGGTCATTGCCTGCATGTCATTCGGCATATCGTTTCGGAGCTTCGATACATTTTACCCCGACATCCGGTTCTCTGGAGGAAAATTTACTGAAAGAAGCATTGTTGGAAAAAGGGCATGAGAACATTGAGATAGAGACCATCCGCCCCGGCATAGAAGATTGTTTCATGGAATTGATGACAGGAGCCTAGCATGTTTATGGAAGATCATATCATACGTGTGGAGCATCTGACCAAGAAATTTGGCAGCTTTACGGCTAATGACGATCTCAGCTTTTACGTAAAGAAAGGAGAAATATTCGGCTTCCTGGGTGCCAATGGTGCCGGGAAAACAACTGCTATCAGGATACTGTGCGGCCTTTTGATGCCAACATCAGGCAAAATTGAAGTTGCGGGCTTTGATGTGTCCCGTCAATCCAACAAAGTAAAGCGGAATATAGGTTATATGAGCCAGAAGTTCTCTTTATATGAGGATCTGACCGTAAAAGAGAATTTCAGGTTTTATGGCGGAATCTACGGGATGAAATCAAAGGACATCAGAAAGAAAACCCAGCATTATCTGCATAAACTGGGTCTGGAGAAAGAAAAAAACTCGGTAATCAGTTCCCTTCCCCTTGGATGGAAGCAAAAGCTGGCTTTTTCGGTGGCCATCATGCATGAACCCAGTATTATTTTCCTCGATGAGCCTACCGGTGGTGTGGACCCAATTACACGGCGGCAATTCTGGGAAATGATATATGAAGCAGCAGAATCGGGGATCACCGTTTTTGTGACCACACATTATATGGATGAGGCCGAGTATTGCCAACGGGTTTCTATCATGGTAGATGGCAGGATAGAAGCCCTGGATACACCTGATAATCTTAAGGAGCAATTCAAGGCAGATTTAATGGAGGATGTTTTTATTAAACTTGCCAGGGGGACATAAATGAATTTTGGGTATTAATAGATAGATATGAGTATTGAGATATGAGTATTGAGACTCATTCATTCTCAAAATAATCACTTAAAGCTATCTAGAAATGCACCAGTATAAAAAGCTTAAAATTTGGCAAAAAGCAATGACTCTATCAATAGAGACATATAAGATCACAAATAGATTTCCTGTTGAGGAACGGTTTGGTTTGACACAGCAGATCAGGAGGTCAGTAGTTTCCATTCCCTCAAACATTGCTGAAGGTTCTGGTCGACGATCTGAAAAAGAGTTTAGATATTTTTTAAGCGTCGCATATGGATCTGCTTGCGAGTTGGAAACACAATTAATTATTGCTGAAAAAAATGGATATCTGGGTGAAGAGAACTTTAAAATTTTAACAAAAGAGATTTTTGAGATACAAAAAATGACATTTGCCATATTTAATAGTAATTAGGCGAAGAACATATTAATCTCATGTCTCAGTACTAAGGTCTCAATACTAATTATTAATGAAGGGCTTCATCATAAAGGAATTCTATCACATCTTCAGGGATGTACGCACCATGGTGATACTGTTTGGTATGCCCATAGTGCTGGTACTGATCTTTGGTTATGCTATCTCCACCGAGATAAAAAACACCGAGATCGCCATCCTGGATTATTCCAGGGACCATATGAGCCTGGAGCTGAGCAATAAGATCATCTCTTCCGAATACTTTCTGCTAAACGAAAACCTGACGGATGAAAGCCAGATAGAAACAGCATTTAAGGCCGGACATGTAAAAGAAGTGATCATCATAGGGGATCATTTTGCCAGAAATCTGGAAAAAGAACAAAATGCATCCATTCATATCATTGCCGACGCTTCCGATCCGAATACGGCAAACCTCCTGGTAAACTATACTTCAGGCATCATCCAAAATTATATGAGAGATAAGTTTGGTGAGCAGGGGATGCCTATAACGATCAACACTGAATATAAAATGTTATTTAACCAGAGCCTGAAGAGCGTATTCATGTTCGTACCCGGTGTGATCACCATACTGCTGATGCTGGTATCGGCCATGATGACCTCCATTTCGATCGCTCGTGAAAAGGAACTGGGAACCATGGAGGTGCTCCTGGTATCACCCCTGAAGCCTATTCAGATCGTAGTAGGCAAGGTGGTGCCGTATGTGCTGCTCTCATTTGTAAATGCCATTACCATTCTTTTACTGGCTTTCTTTGTTTTTGGGATGCCGGTGGAAGGTAGTCTGGTCCTGCTCCTGGCGGAAAGCCTCCTGTTCATTATCATGGCCCTGTCGCTGGGTATTTTGATCTCAACAATGGCAAAAAGCCAGCAAACAGCCGTGATGATCTCCATGTTTGCATTGATGCTCCCGACCATTTTGCTTTCAGGCTTTATTTTCCCGATTGAAAACATGCCTCAAGTGCTGCAATGGCTTTGTAATATCATGCCAACAAAGTGGTTTATCATCATTGTGAAAGACATCATGCTGAAAGGGGTGGGGCTGGCACATGTGTGGGAAGAAACACTGATCATTATCGGAATGACAATATTTTTCATTGGTGTAAGTGTTCGAAAATTTAAGATCAGGCTGGAATAATAATGAGGACCATACTATACATATTACAGAAAGAGTTTATCCAGGTTTTCAGGGATAAAACCATGATGCCCATTATATTTATCATTCCAATCGTGCAGCTGATTGTTTTGTCCTATACCGCTACTTTTGAGATCAAGAATGTGAACCTCTTTATTGTTGATCAGGATATGAGTTCTGCATCGCGGGAAGTGGCTGCAACATTCAAAGGTTCACCATTCTTCACGATAGTGGATTATTCGGCATCATACGATGTGGCTGAGGAGGCAGTCCTGAATAATTTGGCCGACCAGGTACTCCAGATCCCGAATGGATTTGAAAAAGGGATTACTGTAGATAGAAATGCCACCATGCAGCTTACAACCAATGCCATTAACGGCAGTGCAGCTAGTTTGATGAATGCTTATGCCTTGAACATCATCAAGGGTTATAATAGCAACATTATTGTTAAGCAACTTGGCCTGCGATATCCTCCCGATCCTATTAAGGTCTCCGCAGCATACTGGTATAACCCGGAGCTGGATTATTTTACTTTTATGGTGCCTGGTATACTGGTTCTGCTGGTGACGGTGATCAGTGCCTTCCTTTCGGCCATGAATATTGTTAAGGAGAAAGAAATGGGTACCATAGAGCAGATCAACGTAACCCCGATTAAGAAGTATCAGTTTATTCTTGGAAAACTAATTCCGTTCTGGTTCATCGCATTGACAGAACTGGCCTTTGGCCTGGTCCTGGCCAAGCTGATATTTGATATACCGATGGTGGGCAGCATAGGTCTGATATTTTTTGTTGCCGGTGTTTACCTGCTGGTAGCCCTGGGCCTTGGCCTGCTCATTTCCACCCTGACCAATACCCAGCAACAATCTATGTTCCTGACGTTTTTCTTTATGATTATCTTCATTCTGATGAGCGGTTTGTTTACTCCCGTTCAGAGCATGCCCGAGTGGGCCCAGACCATGAACCAGGCCAACCCCATTGCCTACTTCATTGATGTGATGCGGATGATATTATTGAAGGGGTCTGGTTTCCAGGACATTACCAGGCAGTTCTTTTCATTGCTTATACTTGCAGTGTTGCTGAATACGCTTGCTGTGTGGAGATACAGGAAGGTGGTGTAGCTCTCACCAGGCCCCCCGGTTTCTCATGTTAATTTAATTTACTACATTGGTATTCGATTTGAAAAACCTTTCTTTGGAAAAGGCAAAACCAATACTACTGCTTACCTTGCTGCTTGTGGCTTGTGTGCTTATTTGCACTTCATGTCTTGATGGTCATGACGATAAGATGAGCAATATTCTGGACGAAGAGAAAACAATCGATCTGGATCCATCTCTCCGTAATGTTCAGGTGCGCGATACACTAATAGCCCTTACAGATTACAACTCAACCAATTATTTTATCTACCGTGGTGAGCCCATGGGCTACCAGTTTGAGATGCTGAAAGAGTTTGCCGACTTCCTTGATGTGAACCTGAAGCTTGTGATCACCAGCGATATGCATGGAGCATTTGACCTGCTCGAAGAAGGGACGGTTGATATGATGGCCATGGGCCTGACGGTTACCCGCGATAGACAAGGGATAGTCGATTTTACCGTGCCCCAGATACAAACCAAACAAGTATTGGTTCAGCGTAAGCCGGAAAACTGGAGAAAAATGCGCACCTGGGATGAAATAGAAGATCAACTGATCAGGAACCCATTAGAACTGGCAGGGAAAGATGTTTACGTGCAAAAGGGAACCATCTTTGCCGACCGATTGTCAATTCTGGCCAACGAGATCGGCGACACCATCCATATACATATAGACGATGACAGGGAGGTGGAACAATTGATCACGGCGGTAGCTCAGGGCGAAATTGAATATACGGTGGCCGATGAGCATATCGCCAAAGTCAACCAGAAGTATTATCCGAATATTGATGTAAACACAGCCTTGAGCT
>QMPN01000095.1 GCA_003648575.1 Bacteroidota bacterium | reverse complement strand
ATGATCAATACTGACTTTGTATATTTTTACCGGATGCTTGACATTTTTAAGAACCTCTTCTTTCACAAACTCAGCCGCAACACCCTTCTTATTCGTAAGATTCCGATAAACAGTATCTGATACATATATGCTTCCTGCATCAGCTTGCGATTCTATCCGGGAGGCTATATTTACTCCATCACCGAAAACATCACCAACCTCACAGATTACCTCACCCAGGTGTATACCAATACGCAGGTTAAGATCAGGGATATCTAAAGCTTCTTTTTGAATGGCTCCGGCACAGTATATGGCATCCGAAACGGAAGTAAAACTGGCCAATACACCATCACCCATTTCTTTCAACCACTTGCCATTGTACCTGTCGAGCCATTTTTTATGCAGCTTACGGTTGATCTTCAAAAGTGAAAAAGCTTTGGAATCATCATCACCCATCATGGTAGTATACCCTGCTATATCAGTGAACATGATGACTGCAAGCTGACGAATTTGTTCAGACATTTTCCTATAGGGGTGTTATTAATCGTTGATTCGGGTTAACACTATACCTTCTATAAACCAAATAATTATAAAATTGTTCATGCTTATTACCGACAATAACTGTATAAAATCGGCTTTTAGAGTGATTCCTGGAAGGAAAACAGCTTAATATGAACAGGGACCTTATAATAAAGGCTCATTCATCCCGAGAATTCAATTACCTATATGGATCAATTAAAATACCGTGATCTCATCAACAAAGAACCAGCTTGGCTCTCCTTCTGAAGCATGCCACTTTGGGAGCGGGCCTGCCCTGGTGATTACAAATCGGACATATCGAATCTCCTGTGCCGGGGCCATAAACGTATAATCTCTTGTTGTTTCTTCAAATTGCTGTGGACCATTAACTTCATGTTTTCCGATCCGGCTGAATTCCTTTCCATCTTTTGAGACCAGGCAAGTTATTGAGGAGGGATGCAGGATCCAACTCCTCCCATCCCATAACGTGCCAATCTCGATCTTTTCCGGTTTGATCATCTCCTCCAGGTCAATAGTGATGGCTGCATCTTCTCCCCACCAACCCAGCCAGTGAACAGCAAAATCATGGGCACCCTGAACACCATCAGTTAGTATCCCGGGATTACCTTTTGCATATTTTTCAGCCGCCGCAGGAGATACGCTCACCGGCTTCCTGAAAGCCATGTTTCCTTCCACTTTCACATCGATAAAACGTAAAGTGCTCTGGTAATATGTTTCCGGGCTGAGGCTTCTTTCATTGATGCTGGTGATAGCGTTTGTTATACAGACACTGTAAAAAGACTCAAGGCTTTCTTTCATCTCATGCCGGAGAATAAATTTACCATCGCTCTCATCGTACCATCCCCGCCGACCAAACATATCATTCTTACCAATTTCCATGATAGCATACTG
The DNA here is from genome assembly GCA_003648575.1 of Bacteroidota bacterium. The sequence goes on along the minus strand of QMPN01000095.1, from coordinate 9,031 downwards.
CAAAGGCAAACGGGATAAAAGGACCCGGTTCAGTATTACCGGCTGATCAGATACCGCAGCTTCTGCACTGTTAAACATTTCATTGTATGCGGCAACATTTTCTCCCGACAAATACCCATCGCTGTGGTTGTTGGGTGGTTCGTATATGTAAAGGATCTTGCCTGATTTGACCAATTCCTGTTCCATCCGGTCAGCATAGTCCCTCATGAAAGCTCCGGCCTCCTTGTAGTAATTTTTAAAGAAATCATCTTTCAGAGAATCTGTATCCAGATAAGGATCCCACATCAGTCCTGATAATAGTTGAGCCTTAAGTTCAACAAATTCATGCCCCAGTTGCAGGTTTGACTGAGGGAACTGCCAGCGCACATTATTCTCAAAAAAGAATTGAAGATTAGGCTGCAGCACATGCAGGTTCGGGAAAGGCGAAACAGAGTGATTAAAGTTGATGGTATAATCCCAGAGATAGATGTTGTTGCTGATCTTACCCCAATCGCTGATGTCCTTCACAAAAGAATGGCTTAAACTGTCATGCTCAATAGGCCTGCTCCGGTTTAGCTCAATGGTACATAGCCTTACCAGTACGTTGCTTGCGGGCTTTGTTTTTATAGGCGCTGAACGCGAAAATTGATATGCCAGGGTAGCGATGATCTTGTCAGGATAGGCTGCTGCAACATCATTTACGAGACGGATGATCGGCCCCGCAGGACTGCCTTCTTCCTCGATGATAGCCATGCACTCATCGCATTGACAATAGGTGAAATTATCATTTTGCGAGACAGACCAGATATCAAAATCGGGGTACTTTTCTATTTCTTTTCCAAGCCGTTCGATGATCAGTTTTTTAACCTGTAGATTGGATGGACATGGCTGATCGAAACTATATTTATTACCCAGCCAGGCAAAATATTCGGGATGCTCATCAAAGAATTCTTCCCTGGGAATAAGCCTGTGAAAAGTATGCACATAATATCCGGGAGGCGCTACCTCAGGGATGGTGGTGATCCTCAGCCAATCAACAAACTCCGGATCAGTAGTCATCTTTCCGTTAATGATGCGAAGGCTATTGGTCGGAGCGTCAAGAACCTCGATAGGCGCAAAGCTTAAGTCATCCATTTTTGGGATGTGGGCTTCAGTAGGGCTGAATCTCCTGCACCCCCATCGCTCCAGCAGCTCAATAACACCGTAGATCGTTCCCTTATGTGATCCGCCGCCAATATATATTTTCTTCTCTTTCGAAATGATCAGGAATCCATCTCTTGGAAAACCTTTGTTTGGTAACTTATGACGCATGGTATTCCCAATGCATATTTCATGAACCGCAGGGGCCACAATATCGCTTTTGATAGGGATCTCCGCTCCGGTCATTGACCGGATATACTTTGAAAGGTAGTAGGCTGCAGTGGAATCCGACTTGCTTGCCTCTTGCGGGATGATAATGGTATACTTGCTGAACCCTTTTTCGACGATCTTCATATCCTGATGGCATGAACCGATCATGATAGAAATAAATAAAAGAAGGATTATTGTTATTCTCATTGGAAGATGGATTAATTATTATGCATTTAAAAGTAAAGATTATTCTTAGTTTTGTTGGCATCCTGTTTAACTACCTTAATAATTTAAAGCCTTATGTTCATTGTTTTTAAAACTAAATCACCCATTAAAGTATTCTTGAACCGAATTTTATTTGCTATCCTCTTCCTGGCAGGAATGAATATGTTTTCATTTTCGTTATTCGCACAGGAAGGGAATGAAGACGGCAAGCAATTTCATCAAAAAGCTTATCAGGATCTGCATAAAATCAGCATCAAGATCGAAGAATCTGTCGCTGATATAAGGAGCGGCACTCCAATTGAGATCGAAGGGGAATATGTATATTCCATGGCAATATTGCCTGAATTTTATAAGAACCGCGATTTTAGGCCTGCCTGGGATAATTGGGATGCGCTAATGGATGCTAATGGAGCCCTGCAGCGCTCATATGAGGATGGGTTGAACCCTGAGGACTACCATGCGGATGCACTGATCAGACTTGTTTCAAAGATGGAACATAAGCTAAAGGAAAATGAATTTGACTATGATTGGGTTGCCGAGTTTGACATTTTGATTACCGATGCCATCATGCTTTATGCTTTTCACCTTTTGGAAGGGAAGGTTGATCCTGAAAGCCTCGACCCGGACTGGAATTATGCATTTCGTGAGATTTCACCGGATGCACCTTATATTCTCGAAAAGCATATCGAAGCAGGCAATGTTTCTCATGCACTGGCACAATTGAGGCCTCGGATGCCGATATACAAGATGAGTATGGATCTGCTATCAGAATACCGTGTCATCAAAGATAAAGGTGGTTGGGGTACTATTGAAGCGGCAGGTGTTATTAAACCGGGAATGGAAGACCAACGGCTCCCTGAGATCAGGAAGAGACTATGGATTACCGGCGAATTATCTTCCGATACCAATATGGGGAGCCTGGTATACGACGAAAGTATAGTGGCTGACATCAAGAAATTTCAAAGCAGGAATGCGCTCACTGCAGATGGGATCATAGGCAAAGGAACATTTGAAGCCATGAATATCCCTGTGGAGAAAAAAATTGATGCACTCAGGGTCAATTTGGAACGAAATCGCTGGATCATGGCCAACCTTACCTCTGATTTCATAATTGTGAATATTGCAGCATTCAAGGCATATTATATGCGGGATTATAAGGTAGTATTTTCAACAAATGTGCAGGTAGGGAAGACCTACCATAAGACTCCCGTATTCAGAGAACGCCTGAGATATATTGAGTTTAACCCGACCTGGACAGTACCGGTTTCAATCATAAGAAGCAGTATTATCCCGAAAATGAAAGCAGACCCGGCTTATCTTGATAATCACCATTTTGAACTGATCGACGGATCTGGGAATATAGTTTCAAATTCCTCTGTTGATTATGAAAACCTGAGTGCATCTAACTTTCGTTACAGTGTTCGTCAGAAGGCCGGGCCATGGAATGCCCTTGGTGAGGTGAAGTTCATATTTCCCAATAAACATTCTGTTTACCTGCATGATACGCCCTCAAAAAGCCTCTTTAATCAGCAGGATAGGACGTTTAGTCATGGATGCATTCGGACACAAAACCCATTAAGCCTTGCGGAAGTGGTGCTCGATGGCTCCGACTGGACAGATGCAAAGATCAATGCAACCATTAAATCCAGAATCACAACACGCGCTGTTCCCGATAAAGCTATTGATGTTCTGCTGCTTTACTGGACTGCAGGATATTATAATGGAGACGGGATTGGCTTTTTTAAGGATGTTTATGAACGCGACACAAAAGTGCTGAAACGGCTGAATGAAAAAGATACCAGGAAGCCAGGACCGGATTTGAAATAACTTTAAGGAGTGCTTTGCTCAAGATAGGATTTATAATCGGTATGAATATAAAGGCAGCTTCCTTCTTTGATCAGGGTGATCACTTCCTTGGTCAGTGGGAGGGGTAGGGCCGGACAGCCCCAGCTTCGCCCGATACGTCCATGCCTGTCGATGAAGTCCTGGCTGACATAATCGGCACCATGGATTACGATCAGACGTTCCCGGGCATGATCATTGATCCCTTCTTCCAGGCCGTCAAGCTTAAGCGAGTATCCATGTTTCCCGAAATATGTTTCTGCAGTCTTGTAAAAGCCCGGGCTGCTCTTGAGTGAACGGTTCTTATTAGAGAAATCCTCAGCATAATTAATCCCTGAATTCTTCCCATGTGCAACAAGGGTATGATAAAGTAACTTCTCATTTTCCAGATCAATAACGAACATCCTCTTCCGATGGGATGCCTTGGTATAATCAATGATGGTCAAAAGATGGGTCTTCTCAAACTCATATTCATCCATCCCTTCAAGGGCCCTTTTAAATATTTCATAATCAAGGATACCTTTAAGCCCAAGGCCTTCGTATAGCGTATCTGTCCGGGACTCTACAGTGATTTGCCCGAAACAGTTTACTGGCAATACAAACAAAGCTGCAAAAGACAGAAACAATATTAAATATTTCAGTTGTTTTTTCATTTTGATAAACAGTTAACGCAATTTACCAATTTTTCGTACTACTGAGAATCTTCTTAAGTAATTTTAACTTTCTGTATGATTAGGTGTTATATAATTCTATAGCTTTGTTATCATAAAATCCTATACGCATGAATGACCATAAACTGGCCGCCATTGTTTTTACTGATATTGTAGGGTATACCAAACGCATGGATGCCGATGAAGAAGGCACCATGAAGCTGCTTGCCCGTCAGAGGGAGATCCTCTTTCCCATGGTTAAAGAATTTGGTGGGGAAGTGATCAAAGAGATCGGCGACGGTTTACTGATGATGTTCACGAGCGCAAACCGGGCAGTGAGGTTTTCTATGGCTGTGCAGGAGAAGCTTGAAGATGATGAACTTACCATCAGGGCCGGAATACATATTGGCGATGTGATCTTCGAAGAAGGGGATGTGTTTGGCTCTGCTGTCAACATAGCTGCAAGGATCGAACCTCTGGCTCCCGCCGGAGGCATATGTATATCAGAAGACGTTAGAAACCAGATCAGAAATCAGGGCGATATCCTCACCACATCTATCGGGAAGAAGGAATTAAAAGGAGTCGCTCAGGCCGTTGAGATATTTCAGGTGGTGAAAGAAATAAGTGAGGAGTCACATGAAAAAGTACCCTTTTTCAAAGACCTCTGGCAAAGAAGGGTCATCCAGATCACAGGTATCTATCTGCTGATGTCATACCTGCTTAAACTGGGCATTGGCTTTATGGTGAAAGAATATATGTTATCTCCGCATCTTACCAACCTTATCTGGTACATACTGCTGTCACTGGTTCCAAGTATCATCCTTATTGCTTATTTCCATGGCAGGAAAGGTGTCAGTAAATGGACCAGGATAGAATTGATAGGTCTGCCAATTAACATCATTGCAGCTGTACTGGTACTATTTATTGTATTTCAGGGGAAAGACCTGGGAGCAATTACTACCAAGCTGACCGTAGAAAATGAAAAAGGTGAAAAAATAGAAAAGCTGGTTGTTAAAAATGAATTCAGGAAGAGCGTCTTCATATTCAATATGGAGACCACATCAACGGACACTAACCTTATATACTTACAGTACAGTATTCCTGCAATGCTGAAGTATGATCTGGCTCAGGATCTATTCATTTCACCGGAAACATCCCTGGTTGATTTTGCCAAGATGATAGAAGCAGGCTATGAAAGAGGGGTCGGGCTGCCTGTTACCCTGATGAAACGCATGGCAGAGGAAAGGCATATGAAATATTTTGTTGGGGGCCATCTTGAGAAAGAAGACAACGAACTGGTGCTGACAGCAAGTTTATATGAAACCAGGCTAACTAAAAAGATCTCTGAATTTACAGTCAGAAGCACGGACCCATTCAGCCTTATCGACAAGATCAGTGAAGAACTTAAGAGAGGAATGAGTCTACCCGAATCGCACATTTCTGAAACTGTTGATTTGCCGGTTTCTGCGATATTTACTGATTCAGAAAAAGCACTCTATTTCTTCTCCAGGGCCATGAGGGCCGAACTTGAAAAGAACTGGGAAGATCAGCTTTTATATCTAAATATAGCCTTACAGGAGGATCCCGACTTTGCACTGGCATATGTGATCATTGCAATATCCTATTTTAAAAACAATGAATTTGAATCGACCATGGAGGCTCTCCAGGCTGCCAGGAAACTTGAGCATAAACTGCCGGAAAGGCAACAATTCACTGTTAAGTATGTGTATTATGTCCTTGATCAGCAACCTGAAAAGGCCATTGCTGTAGTGAAAATGTGGGCTGAGATGTTTCCGGACGACCTGGAGGCCCATAACACATTGGCCCAGCGATATGCTGTTCGAAATATGCATGAAGAAGCCATCGGTGAGATAAAAGTGATTCTTCGCCTCGACCCTGAAAAATACGATATGCTCAAATCCCTGGCAGAGTATTACCAGCAGATTGGAGAATACGATTCGGCCCTGGTTTACTTTCAGAAATATGCTATGAACCTGCCCCAGCAGGCTGAATCATATGAGAATTTGGGTGATTTTTACAGGCTATCGGGTGAGATGGAATTAGCAAAACAGAATTACGAAAAAGCCATTTTGCTGGCTGATGCAAGTGAAGAACATTCCATAAAGGCCGACCTGGCTTATGTGCACTTGTATTCGGGCGATTTTGATGAAGCATACAAGGGAATAATAGATGTCCTTGAATCAGCAGGAAACAATACTGACAGCATCAGGGCCTATAGAGGGCTGCAAAGCTATTACCTTATAACTGGCCAGGTGCAGAAATCACTTGAATATTACGTTTTGAAGATGGAGATCATGAGTCGCATCTTGGCTCCAAAGGATTTCATGGTATACAGGGTGATGACTATTGAACCTTATATCCATGCCGGCAAATTTGATGAAGCAGCCCTTATCCTGGAAGATACTCGCGACAAGCTAGATGCTCCTGTCGATAAGATCGTGCCTTTTGGGTATTTATATATTTATGCTGAGACAGGTGATACTACCAAATCCAGAGAGGCTATTTCTGAAGTCGTTGAACTCATGGAGGGATTTGGTGAGGAAATCATGAGGATTAATGTTTATAAAGCAGAGGCAAGGATCCATGAGTATGGCGGAGCATATGAAAAGGCTATCGAGAAATATTCAAAATGCCTGGAGATACAAGCCACAGACTATTCATTGTTTCGCGCAAAAGCCAGGTGCTACCGTATGTTGCAAGAGTATGATAAGGCCGAGGTGGAAATTCAGGTCGCATTAAGATTCCGTTCGTTCAATGCAGTGAATAATTACGAGGCTGCCCTCCTCTATTTTGATATGGGAGATGACGAAATAGGCCTGGAATATCTTGAAAAGGCTGTGGATATCTGGAAAGATGCCGACAGCGACTATGAAAAGGCTAATCTGGCTAAAGAGAAACTGCTTTCGCTGAAGTAAGTTTAGGTTGCCGCAATTATATGGATTGTTCTCTATGAACTTGTTCGTTACATAAACGGCATCATCAACGGATGATTATGGAATCAACCTGGAGCTGACATATTCATTCCATTGACCCTTATTTCCTCAAACCATGTGATTGCTCCGGATATAGCAGCCGGGCCTGATGATTCATGCGTTCCTCCCTCTATGCAGGTCAAGCGAATATTGGTCCCTCCTTTAGCGCTGAGTCTTTCTATAGCAGTGATGACATTCTCATAGGGGACAATATCATCAGCATCGCCATGGAAAAAATGCAAGGGGGTTTGTGGTGCCCAGTCAAGCAGGGTGTTTTCTTCCAGGGCGGCCTTGATGGCTGTTTCATAACCCTTGTTGTAACTTTCGATGAAGGAGGCATTGATAAGCTCAGGAAAGGTGGCTGGTAATAGTCCAATCACTTCACCCCATAAACTGCTTCCGTCGAATAGCTGAGGAATGACCGAGGTATAGGATGGGTTGAAAATATCACTAAGGCGATTCCATCCGTAAATATCGTTATAGGCTGAAAGGAAATATGCAGCATAGGCAGGTGAACTGTAGTTCCCGTTTTGGAATACTGAATCTATCGTGCCCAGAAGGTCATAAGGACCTGATAAAGGAGCAACTGCTGTAAGATTGAACTCACCGGCATATTCCTCTTCCACCACCTTCTGTGTGAGCAGGCTGAGATATCCCCCTTCCGAATATCCGGCGAGGAAAACTTCTCCATTCATAGAAATTTGATTTGTCGTGCAGTAATGTTTACAGGCAAGCATGAAGTCCACAATAGATGGCACAAGTGATCGTGCATGCAGGTAGGGGTGCCGGATGCTTGATATGCCAAATCCAGGGTAGTCAGGAGCGGCTGTCACATACCCCAGGGATGCTGTTAGCAAGCCAACGATCCCTTCAATTGAATTTTTCGGCGAGACAGAGGCCACTTTGTCTCTTTTCGTCTCGGTACCATGTTGCAGACTCAGGATGGGGAATCCTGATCCACCCTGTGGAATAAAAAATACACCTGAAACAGATATAATGTCGCCTTTTTTATTGCATGAATAGTAATTGACTGATAAAGCTGCTACTGCATATATGGGGATGAAAGGCAAGTCTGCTCCTGCATCATTAAGTATTTCCTGGATATCATCCGTTGAGAAAATGCCCAGGCTGGTAATGTTGCTTATATCAGCTCGTTCGTATGATACAGGTACAACTGCTTCTGCTTCTTCATCCTTCTGGCAAGACAGAAATATAAAGCATATGAATAGTGCTGGAAAAAGAATTCTTTTTAGATCGTAGTTTTTGTTTCTCATAATAACCTCCGGTTTAATATTGTCATAAACTATATTCAAAACTCATGCCATCAGTCATAAAGCTCAGATAATCAGTCAGAAAGGATGTTGGTTTAATAAACGTAAGGGGTTACTTTTACTCAATTGTTCGCAAAGCGTACACCATGGGTCAATACAGACCTGCGCCCATCATTTGCAACTAAAAATGTTCAATATGGAATTAGTAGTGTCCGGTAAAAGATTTGTAAATATGCTATAAGCCTTACTACAGGCTTAATTGGGGATTATCCAGTAAATGAGGGCTCAATAATCACAGTCTCTTGATTACACTCTAAAAAAAGCAATGTTGAAAACATTACTATTGCCAGGATTTCAAAAGTATTCTTAAAACCCAATTTGTTTTATTTCATTATCCCTTAATTTCTATAATGATTCTCTTGTTCTTTCTTTAGAAGAAAGAACGAAAGAATCGAAAGTCTTCAAAGGCAATTTTTGTCCCGAGAACTCGGCACAAAACCGCTGACGTTTTTTCGCTTCATGCACTGTTCCGCCTCCCGGCGGAACGCAATTCCCGCTCAAAATGCAGCTATTACTGCTGAAGACTTCTTCTGCTTGGTTACATTCCTCCATATAAAAGCAGAGCATTTATCAATCTAAAGAACTTCTTTTTCGGCAGGATAATAAAGGATTGGTGTTAAGAATTTTTGAAGCCCTGGAGAAAATTTAGCCAATTCTTTAT
>QMPN01000094.1 GCA_003648575.1 Bacteroidota bacterium | reverse complement strand
TGAAAAGGCCGTCTATGAATAGAAGCTAGAATCACTGGTTCAGAGATTATGGAATTATTTCACTAGGTGATTCTAAGAAGAATGCAATATATAAATCTTTTACATGGATATGTTTGTGTTGTTATATAATGGTAGTATCCGGTGTACGGATTGTGCGATAGGGTTTATAGAGTAGGCGGTAGGCAGTAGGCAGTAGGCAGTAAGCAGTATGCATTTTATCGATAGTATGTGTGACATATTCGAAATTTTGGTATTAATAGTATAGGGAGCAATTCCAAAGTAATAAAAAGTAAAATGTACAAAGAGCTGAAAGTCTATCAAATGGCATTTTCCCAGGCCATGAGAATTTTTGTTGTTTCTAAATCTTTTCCAAAAGAGGAAAGATACTCCTTAACAGATCAGATACGGAGATCTTCCAGATCAGTATGTTCGAATATAGGTGAAGCATATAGAAAGAGGCAATACAAAGCGCATTTCATTAGCAAACTTTCAGACTCTGATATGGAAAATACTGAAACGCAAATTTGGCTGGACTTTGCTTTAAGATGTGGGTATTTGAGCAATGATGAACACAGGAATATATATCAAAACACTAAAGAAATAGGAAGGCTTTTATACTTTATGATAAAAGCTCCCGAAAAATTTCTCCCTTCCAATGCTAAATAACAAAAGGCCCACTGCCCACTGCCCACTGCGTACTGCCTACTGCCCACTGCGTACTGCCTACTGCCCACTGCGTACTGCCTACTGCCCACTGCGTACTGCCTACTGCCTACTGCGTCCTGCGTCCTGCGTACTGCCTACTGCCCACTGCCTACTGCCCAATGCCTACTGCCTACTGTCTACTGCCTACTGCCTACTGAACAAGGAATTCAACAACAGCTTCCACAAAAGCCCCCGGCTGCTCAGCATGGATGGAATGTGCTGCATTCGGGATTATGATGAACTCAGTTTCTCCGCTGATATTATGCAGTGTTTTGGATTCTTCCGGAGGGATAAGAATATCTTCTTTTCCACTCATGATCAGGCATGATTGCTTGATCGAATGAATACGGCTGATGGCATCGAAGCTGCTGATCGCATCAACCTGGCCTTTGAAGCCTTTCAGGGTCTGGGGATAGGGGTATGCGAGCGCGAAGATGATGGCGGCATCGATGAATTTTTTGTTGTTCAGGGCTTCTTTTGTAAATAGCCACCGAAACATGATCCTGAACCAGTCGGCCAGGTCATATGCATTCAGCCATTTGTCGTATAAGTCTTCAAGGATTTCCCCTGCCTTTACAGATAGTTTAGGGCTGCTGCTTGCCAGTACCAGCTTGTCAACTCTTTCGGGCTGCATGAGTACCAGCTCCTGTGCTATCATTCCACCCATAGAGTGCCCGATCACATGGTATTTGTCATATCCAAGGAAATCCATCAGGCCTAAGGCATCCCGGGCCAGATCCTTCAGCTCAAAGCTGCTACCATCCGTTTCAGTGCGTCCACAGCCCCTGTTATCGAGTACGATCAAGCGATAATGCTTTGTCATCCTGTCGAGGATAAACTGCCAGCTCTTGGAATCGCTGGACATGCCGGCAAGCATTAATATAGGTGGTCCTGACCCATGAAGTTCGTAATAAATATTTGCCGCATTGCTTTTATAAAATGGCATAGAAGTGTTGGGTGTTGGGTGTTGAGTTTTGGATTAATTATTAATAGGGCTTAGTTATTGATTATAAGCTTTTTAATGCTGATTAAATTACTGAGTTCAACTATGATATTATAAATTCCTGCCGGGAGATCACTGTTCCATGAATATTTATGCTTCCCCCTATTGAAATATCCTTCGGTGATTATTTCAATAATGGCTCCTTTCTGGTCACAGACCAGGATCCTCGCATTTGCAGGTTCTTCCATGTCAATCAATATGTTGAACACTCCACTAGATGGGTTTGGGTAGATGGAAAATTCAACCTTATCATTTCCAATCGCTTGATCCATGCCAACATGGGAAACGCCGATGTCCATGATGGCGCCTTCTACGATGGTAAGGTTATATGGGATCTCTTCCGGGATGAGGTACCATCCGTTATAGCTGCCACCCCAACCGAAGTTCAGGTGGTAGTAGTCATCTGTATTATATCCGTCGCTTACCACGTTGTGTCCCCCTCCGGCACCATCTACAAGCAAGGCAAGGTGCACGGGGATGCCGTCTTTCATGTTGTTCTTCATATGGGTATAGAAAGAAGTATCGCTATCATAAATGAGCATGGCGTCATCATAGGCGAAGCGCATATATGCATCATATGCCTGGTCAACACCGAATGTTCCTGAAACCTCTGAGGTGTAAACTTGCTTTGCCGCTACGCCGCAGGCAAAGACCAATGCAGCCATCTCATCCGTATTCAATGGGGTGTATGAAAGGAATTTAGCAGATATGGAGTCAAAATATTCATTCATCTCAGGAAAGGAAAGAAATTCCATAACATGTGCATCATCATCAATCCAGTACTGACGGCCTGCATAATTATGGAAGTAATCATCAGCGTCGGAAAACTGGGTGCTATGCAAATTCTTTTGATAATTGACGATCATAGCAAGGGCAACGGCAGGGCATCCTGCTATGCTCCTGCTCCCGGTGACTTCATCCATGGGGCAAAAATTGTTATAGGGTGCCGATTGTTTCCAGTTGGTTTCCAGCCAGCCACCGCTTATGGTTGATCCAGCCGGGGGCCATTGCTCGAAACTGCTTTTTCGGCCGGCTCCATTTAAAATGTCATTCCACATCTCATGATGCTGATCTTTTAGCGATTTATCCATTAAGAGTAAATGCTCAAAACGGCTTTTCAAATCCGCAATCAGGATCTCATGCAAAGGATTGATTTCTTGTTCCTGATCGGTATAATCTGAAGTGAAGGAATAAGCGATCACGGGTGGCAGTTCCATATTATTTGTTACGATGATATATCCCTGTGGATGAAGGTCATGGCGATAGGCCAGGAGCTTTCCATCATCATCGTAGATCTTATGCTGCCCCAGCAGCTGGTAATCATATTGATTGTGGGTCAAAACCCAGTTTGAGGCAAGCTTTTGAGCAGAGGAATAGCTAATCTGTTGAGCCATGCTCATGCTAAAGGCTGCGAACCATAGCAAGCTGAGGGTTGAAATCAGTTTTTTCATAACACTCTCTATTGGTTAGTTTAATCTAATACTCGTCCTTTCCCAACGAGCGGTTGCATATCTCCTTATAGCTGCAATATTTACAGCGTTTGTCGTCTTCCGTTTGCTTGAAAGGAACAGAAGGATCAAAGATCGCTTGGATAAGTGTGATCAGATGTTCCTCAAAAAGCTGTAAGGTCTTTAAATCTATGGCTTTGGAGTCTGGAGGCTTCACCATGTCAGGGCCATTCCCGGGTGTCTTTAAGGAGATGATTCCGGCATCCATATCTTTTGCCTCAGGATTTGTTTTATGATATAACCAGGCATACATCATCAGTTGAAAGGCCTGGCTGTATTCCGGATCTGAAAACAGTTTATCCCAATTAGCCGGCTTGAGCTTACTTGTATCTACACCGCCTGTTTTGTAGTCAATTATTCTGACCTTTTCACCTTTTTTATCTATCCTGTCTGCGGTTCCTTTGAACTTCACCTGGGTATTATCTGCGCCAAGCAGGAGCGTGCTGAGGCCATACTCAAGCGCAGAAACGATCATTTCCTGCCCATCACCCAGCCATTGTGCCTCCCTGTCGAACAGCTGATTCAGCATATGCTCTGCCACATTCACCACCAGGTAGTTCTTGCCATAGCTGATGTCATCTTCATGGTAGAATTTCTGGAACTGACGCCTGACTTCAGCCCTGGTTTCCTTCTTGAAACCCTTGAAGATTTCCTTGGTGAGCTTTACTCCAAGATATTCACCTAATAGTTTTTGCAAGCTTTCGTGGGCGACAATCCCAAGTGTCCTGGCGTCGATAGTTTCTTCAATCTCATCTGTATCGGCAAGCCTGGCAAGCCGTGCCAGGTAAAACTGCAGCGGGCAGTTAATATACTTGCTGAGAGAACTTGGATGGAATCCTTTTTCTGCCTCCTCCCGGAGCAGACGCATCACATGCTTATCCTTATCTATGGTGATGGTGGTATCCCTGATTCCTGCTGGTGGAGAGATCGATAGCAGCTCTTCCGAAATATCTATTCCCGGACTGTATTTTGGCCCCTCATGTTGTAACTGCGTGATAAAGCGGCTTTTTTCCCCTCCCCCCAGAGCGTTGGATTCAACATTGTAGAGGAGGTAGGCCTCATCTGCCCTCTGAAGCAAGCGGTAAAAATGATATGCAAATACGCGGTTATTATGCCTGTAGGTTGGCAACTTGAAGTCGCTCTCGGTTTTTATATCAAAAGGAATGAAGGAATTAGGTAACCTGGCGGATGGCAGGGTGCCTTCATTTACTGATATCATGATGACAGTGTCAAAATCCAGTGTACGGGTCTCGAGCATCCCCATCACCTGTAAACCCTTTAAAGGTTCTCCCCGGAAGGCAATGCGATCCTGCTGGGCCAGTTGACGAAAGATCATTTGCAGGGTTCTCAGTGAAGAGATACTTTCATAGGACTTCATGAGGTCTTTCATCCGCTGAAACTGGCTGTTAAAGCGAAATACGTATTCTAACTCCAGGCCGTAGTCATGGCTGCCATTCTCCTTCAATTCAATAAAGCCTTGGCGCAGCGTGCCCAGCAGAAGGCTTAGTGATTCCATCATACTTTCCGGACTGACCTTGCCGGGAAAAAGCTCCATGATCTTATCACCTTCAACTTCATGGAATAATTCTTTTATTTCGTTTGCCGGGATGAATATCCTGTTGCTGTTCCTGACCTTTTCATTGATCTCCATGGCCAGGTTGACGCTGCCTCCCGGCAGAAGCATGTTGAACCATGGGTGGCATATAAGCCGAAGCAGGTCCTTACTATAGAAAGCACGTTGTTTTCCCTGGCGCATCTCCCGGAAGCGATCTGCATTGCGTTGCAAACTGAGGATAGTGTCTATCATGGAGTAGAGAGGGGTGTGCTTCAGTGCCAGGCCCATAGTCACATTAAAGTCTCCGGCTTCCTCAGGAATACTGTTTAGCATGGGCAGCAGGAGGCTCTCATCCGAGAGAACGAGGGCAGTCCTGTCCAGGGATCCCTTTTCTTTGATCAGTTGCAGAAGTATCTCACCTGCATACTTTAGCTGACCGGTGTTTCCCGGGACCCCGATAATACGGACCTTCTTATTCATGAAGTTGTTCCCTATCCACCTTGGCTCAGTCTTGTCAAAGTCATGGAAATACTTACGGAGAAAGTAACCGGCTTCCTGGTCCTTGTTGTTCAGATAATAATCATCAGCATCCCAGAATATTTCTGCCTTTTCTCTTTTCAACAGGTATTTAATGATTTTTTCTTCTGCCGGCGTAAGGGCATTGAAGCCGGCAAAGATCACCTTATCCCAGGGCCAGCCCTCGGCCTCTTTCTCAATATTTTCAGCCAGTTGTCTGAATGCCTGCCCCTGGTAAGCCAATTTTTTTGCGTTAGTCTTCTCATGCAGACCGTCGTAATATTGTTTGATCGAGCGGTAGAATTCAAGGTAGTTTTTCTCGAAGTCGGTGAGTGGCCTACCATCAGGGTTCCACAGTTTCATGGCCCTTACCTCTGTCAGATAAGTGTATAACTTTTGCCTGTCGACCAGGTACATGTCTATTTCATTAAAGTCCGACAGCATCCATGCAGCGTAAGGAAAAAATTCTTCCACACTTCGTGCATCTTTTCCTTCCAGTTCACAATGCAATTCATACAGCCTGAACTGGTCAGCCAGGGAATCGCTTATGACCAGACCTGAACATCGCGCTACAAAATCTTCAATGGAATAGAATTCCGGAAGGAAGGTTGTTTGCTTAAGCATACCGGCCAGGTAGCTTTTGATATATAGTATTGCTCGCCTGTTTGGGAGCACAATGCAACTTGCTCCCAGACGATCTCCATAGGTTGAATAAATATGTTCGGTAAGTTTCTTAAGAAATGCAGGCATGTGGCATTGTTTTTGGCCGCATTAAAGATAATCAAATTTCAAACTTCAAACTGCAAGCATCGAAGTTCCTTAAAGTCCGCCCAGCAACATATTAGCCATCTGCAGGCCTTCCGGTTTTCCTGCATCTATCCAAAGTCCTTCAGTATGTATAAAGCCTTTGATCCTGTGTTCCTTGCAGAGCCTCAGGTAGGTCTCAATAATGCTGAATGAGCCGCTTTCTGTGATCAGGGGGAATAGAGCCGGACTAATAACATGTATTCCGCTGAAAGCGAGGGGTGATAGATTGTAAGGTGATCCCGGGATGATCCTTTCTCCACTTTGCTGGTTTTCCCACCCCTGCATATGCATATCCTCATTGAAAAGCAGGTAACGTGATGTTTTCCGATCCTTAACAGCAAGTGTGGCCAGTGCTTTACTGGATTGATGCTCAGCAAAGAGTTTACGTAGATCAAGGTCGGAGAGTATGTCCACATTATGGACAATAAATGCCTCCTCGGTATCGAAGAATTGAGCTGCTTTAAGAATACCGCCACCTGTTTCCAGCAGGGTATCGCTTTCATCCGAAATGCTTATGGGAATGCCGAAGTAATCTTTTTCCTCAAGAAAGGAAATGATCTGATCTGCGTAGTGATGCACATTGATCACGATGCTGCTCACCCCCTGTACTTTCATTTTGATGATAAGCCGCTCCAGCAAGCTCATACCGCCGGCCTGGACCAGCGCCTTGGGAGTGTTTTCAGTAAGTGACTGCAGCCGGGTACCCCTGCCTGCAGCCAGGATCATTGCTTTCATGCTCGTTTTGATTTCTTAGGCTTGCAGAGCTCATTTTCTTTGACCGACTCTGCATTACATGTTTTGCAAAGGTATTTTGGACTCTCGTATTGCTTGATCTTGCTGCCCTCATTCAGTTTCTTACATATCTTCTTACTCATGTGAAGCTTTCCTGTTTTCAGTTATTTTTTGTTCCCTGTGATGTAGATTGATATGTATAACATATTTATTTGCTAAATGTTCAGCCAGTTTATCAGCGCAATAAACCGAACGGTGCTGCCCGCCTGTGCAACCAAAATTGATGCTCAGATTTTTAAAGCCACGTTCGATATAATTTTCTACAGCGCTATCGCAGATCTCAAAAATGTTAAACAGGAATTTATCCACTTCCCGATATCTTTTCAAATAGTCGATCACTTCCTTATCTCTTCCTGTTTGCTCACGGTATTTTTCCAGCCTGCCGGGATTGGGGAGGGCCCTGCAATCAAAAATGAAGCCGCCACCATTTCCAGAAGGGTCATCCGGCAGCCCGGCCTTATAGGAAAAGCTACTGATGCCAACCGAAAGGTCTGATTTTTGGTGGTGGACCGGCAGGTATTTGCTGCTCTGGGTAAGTTTTCTAAGGGTCGACTTCAATTCGGTCAGATCCGGCTCAAGCGGGTGGGCATTCAGCAGCCTGGCCAGCACTGCCATGGCGGGTTCGAGGCTCTCTGCAAAATGCGGGCGTTTCTCAAACAGACCACGGAAACCATAGGAGCCCAGAACCTGAAAAAGGCGCAGATATACAAAGGGGTAGAAATATTTCATGAAAACATCCCTGTCTACTGTATTCACTTTCGCCAGTTCTTCGAGATATTCTTCAATCAGCTGTTCTCTCACCTCTTCCGGAAAGCGTGCCTTTACCTGGTAGAGGAAAGATGCCAGGTCATATTGCAAAGGGCCCTTTCTTCCTCCCTGATAATCAATAAAGTATGGTTTTTCATCTTTGATCATCACATTCCTGGATTGGAAATCGCGGTACATGAAATGCTCATTTCCAGCCTGGCAAAGAAATTCGGCAAATCGCTGAAAGTCATTTTCCAGCAGTTGCTCATTAAAAGTGATCCCTGCTGTTTTAAGGATGTAATATTTAAAATAATTCATATCCCATAGCATCGATTGCTGGTCGAATACACTTCTGGGATAACACATATTGTAATCAAGCCCTTTTCCGCCAGTGATTTGAAAATGTGGTAACATGCGTACGCTGGCAGCCAGTTGCTGATATAGCTCATCAGGGATATCATCAAGGCTTTTTCTCGCCATGATCATTTCAAATAAATCTCTGCTGCCCAGATCGGAAAGAAGGTATATTCCTTTCTTATCCTCGCTTGCCAGTATCTCGGGAACAGGAAGACCAGCAGCACGAAAGTGTTTGGTGAAGCTGATAAAAGCCTCATTCTCTTTCAGATCGGGATTATAAGCCCCGATAACAGAGCGATCACCAAATTGTATCCTGAAATACTTTCTTGGGGAGCCCGATGCAGCTATAGGTTGAATGCTGTCCGATTCATTTCCCGACCATGCGAGAAATAAATTTGCAATATCTTTTTCAGGTTGAACTATCACGTTATATCTTTGTTATATTTACAAAGTTATTGATTTAATTTTAGGAAAAATGAGTAAAAGCGCAGAAGACATTCTAAAGACCGCCATACTGCTTGAGCGCAGGGGCAAAGCATTCTATACTACCGCGGCCAGGCAAACCGAGAGCGAAGCGGCTCGCAAGATCTTTACCATGATGGCAGAGGAAGAAGATGAGCATATCGAGTTTCTTTCGAAGCAATATGTTGAGTATCAGAAAAATGGTAAGTTTTCCATGAACGATATTGAGCAGCCCGTTGATGATACTGAGGCTGTGATGATACTGAGTGAGCAGGTGAAGAAAGAGATCTCTGCTGCAGGCTTTGAGGCTGCAGCCATTTCAGCTGCGATGGATTTCGAGACCCGTGCCATTGAAGTATACCAGGGCAGGGCAGATGAAGCCACCGATCCGAATGAAAAGGATATGTACCAGATGCTGGCTGACTGGGAGCGTACCCATCACCACCTCCTGCATAAACTCAATGAAGACCTGAAAGAACAGGTCTGGCATGATAATAGTTTCTGGCCGTTCTAGATACGGTACGCGGTGCAGGATACGCGGGATTATTTAAATCCACACACCCCATACCATATACCACACTCCTTCTTATTTCAGTATAACCTTCTCCAGATAAACAGCGTCCGCTGTTCTGATCTCAACAAAGTACATTCCTGTATTCAGGCTGCTAAGGTCAAGCTTTTGGATGATACTTCCATCTGCTTTCTGAGATAGAACAAGCTGTCCGTTCAGGCTTCTGACTACGATCTCCTGAACATATGTATGCTGTACTGATTTAATATAGAGATTTCCATTGCTTGGATTCGGATATACAGAAAATAGCTGCTGCGTACTTTCATCGATACCTATGTTGCCCACATCAATGAAATCGTCCCTGGTCAATGTGTCACTGCCGTATTCATTTGTGGCAACAAGAACAACATCATAGCTTCCCATACTATTATAAGTAATACCTACTGGGTTCTGATCGCTGGAAGTTTCAGGGGTTCCACCCTCAAATGTCCATTCCCATACGGTCGGGCTATTGATGGAGACATCAGTGAAATCAACTGACCCGCCAACATTAACATAGGTCACGTTTGCACTAAAATCTGCGACAGGAGCATAATCAACATCCACAAAATTCGTCATGGTCGTGGTATTGGTTCCTGCAGGGTTGGTAACGGTTAAGGTTACGTCATATTGACCTGGAGTGTTGTATGTGATCGCTCCGGGAGAAGGCCAGGTAGAAGTTGCTGGATCGCCACCCTCAAAGGTCCATTCCCAGGTGGCTGGTCCGCCTGTGGATTCATCTGTAAAGATCGCCTGTCCGCCTACACCAATGGTATTATCCTCTACTGAGAATGCAGCTGTAGGTTCAATATAAGTTTGATCACCTACATGTACCCCAACGCCAGTGATGATCTCTCCTGTAGCCTGATTTTCAATAAAGGCCAGTACTTCACAATTGCTCATGGCATAACCTGAACCGGCTGTGTTCCATTCATATTCCAATGTGACCAGACTACCCTGTGTAGTTGGTTCGGTGATCAGATCACCCCATTGGCCAACAAATGCTTCCCTGAACGTATGTTTATGGGTATATGGCCCGGAAGCACCTGATTGCTGAGAAACAAGGTCATTTTCGGATAGCATAACATAAATGTGATTGTCATCCGTCATGTCATCTGTATAATAGATCTCAACGGTAATATATAAGATCTGGTTCATCATGCTATAGGTTGTGGCCATGCCCATGTTAGCAGGTGAGGCTTCGGTCATGATGGTATTGGCATAATTTGCCCAAACCGTCCGGCTCTGTAGACGATCAGCTCCGTATATCCTGCGTTGAATGAAGGCACTCGGCATAAACCGGCTGCTCCCGCAGTAAGGTGTTGAATAAAAGGCGTTTGGATAGGTTCTTCTGAAGTCAGGATCGCCCGGATAGGGCGTGGTGAAACTGGAATTAGAAGGGTGGTAAGCGACGGCAAAAGCCCGGTCCGGATTGGCAGCAAGTATGTTGGCCAATGTTGTGTGCCCGGCAGGACAGTTGGGGCAACTTACACCTGTGAACTCTTC
>QMPN01000093.1 GCA_003648575.1 Bacteroidota bacterium | reverse complement strand
TAAGAAAAGATTTGGCTTTGGGGGTAATCTCGGGCCATATACCTCCACCCTATACATAGAAGGGCCGCTGGTAAAGGACAAAAGTTCTTTTTACCTCGGCGGAAGGTATTCAACCCTGCAATGGCTTTCCAATCTTTACTACAAGAACCAGAATGTCAAGGTGGGCTTCTTCGACCTGAATGCAAAGCTGAATTTTAAACTCAATGACAGAAACAGATTGTTCGGTACCTTCTATATTGGAAATGACCAACTCGAAAGGAAAACCTATTCTGCCATCACAACCTATGGTATCAGCTGGAACAATGTATTGGGGACCCTACGCTGGAACCATGTATTTAACAAAAAGTTATTCTCAAATACAACTTTTTATGTGACGCGGTATCAATATTTACTATACCTGTCGGAAAACAAAAAAGAATACTGGAATTCCTCCATCTCCAATATCAGCCTGAAAACAGATTTTACCTGGTTCCTGAACCCCAACAATACCTTTACAGCCGGCATGAGTATCAACACCCATGCCCTGGATGCAGGAAATGTAAACCTGGATGATGAGGAAGGTGCGAAGGAAGTACCCAATTATAATTGTGTTGAATACACTTTCTATGCCGGGAATCAGCAGAATATCGGCAAAAAAGTGACCCTGCGATATGGCCTGCGCTTACCCATATGGCAGGATTTGGGCCCAACAACTGTGTACTATTTCGATGGCAACTACAACGTGATCGACACCTTCGATGTGGAAAATAATGCGGTGTATTCCTCATTTGCCAGCCTGGAGCCACGAATAAATATTACCTATCTGATCTCTCCGGGATCTTCCATCAAGGCAGGGTACAGCAGGACAACCCAGTTTTTGAATGAGCTGAACAACAGTATCAGCCCATTTACTTCACTGGCTGTGTGGGTTCCTGCAGGACCCAATATCAAGCCCAGGAAAGCCGACCAGTATTCCCTCGGTTATTTCACCGGTTTCTTTAATGATAGGATCAAATTCTCGGCAGAAACTTATTATAAAAATTATCAGAACTACATTGACTATGCACCTCATGCCAATATGCTGTATAACCCTTTGATCGAAGGAGAGATCCGCCCCGGAAAAGCATATTCCTACGGCCTGGAGTTCATGCTGAGGAAACCCTTTGGGAAATTTACCGGATGGCTTGGTTATACCTATTCAAGGATTTATGTCACAACACCGGGCGTGAATTTCGGGGAATCATACAGAGCTTTTCAAGACAGGCCTCACAATGTAACCGTATTTGTTTCTTACGACACCAGGAAACGCTGGACATTCTCAGCCAACTGGATATTACTTAGCGGGGCAGCCATCTCGACACCGGTGAGCTTCTATGAATACAACGGATATACGGTTCCCGTGTATGGGGAAAAGAACAACGACCGACTGCCCAGCTATCATCGATTAGACTTGTCGGCAAATTTCAGGCTGAATAAAAATGAATTATCGCGTTATAAACACAACTTGATCCTGAATCTGTATAATGCCTATGGACGAACGAATCCATATTTCATGAGCTTTAACAGGATAGAGCAGGCTGATGGCGATTATGTTGTTCCCGCCGATCACTCTCAGACCCAGGAACTGGTTCCAACAGCACTGTCGGTCTCGGAGATCATACCATCTATTAACTATCAATTCAAGTTCTAATGAGAAGGGTTTGGATACATATCGCCCTATTACTGATTCTTTCGGCATGCGTGAAAGAGGCTGATTGGAGTGTACCTGAAAATGGGAACAACTACATCGTGGTGGATGGAATCATCACCAGCGAAGCAAAAACACAATATATATTTATACATAATAATAAGGCAGGGCTTAATGACGCCACCATCCCCATCAGTGGGGCTGTTGTGATTATCAGCAATGAGGTTGCTACTTATCAACTGTATGAGGATGCGGAAGAAGCAGGCAGGTATATCACCGATAGTATTGTAGCTGCACAGCTGGATAAGAATTATTCCTTGCTCATCTTCTACCAGGAAAAGATCTTCAGTGCCCAGGCCTATATGGTAACCGGTAAGGCTTTCCCGGAATTGAGCTACAAAAAAAATGATGATGATGAGCTTTACAGCATCGATTATGTTGCAAGCTCTTTTGAAACAGAGGACCCTGCCATGTGGGAGATACTGGTCGATTGGTCGTCGGTGCCGGGATATGAAAATGAAAATCTGGATGATTGCATGAAGAAGATGCTTTTTTATACCCTCCCGACCCTTGATGTCAGCCAGGTTTTTGCACCGGCCCTGGAACAAATATCTTTCCCGGCAGGGAGTAAGATCGATCAGCGGAGGTATTCATTAACACCGGAACATGCTGCCTTCGTTCGCTCATTGCTGCTTGAGACCAGCTGGCAAGGGGGCGTTTTCCCATCTGATCCTGCCAATGTAAGCACAAATTTAAGTGATGGGGCTCTTGGATTTTTTGGCGTCTGTGCCGTGAATTCATTGTCTCTGATCGTAACTGCAGAAAAAAATACAAACTTTAAATAAGGGTAAATGGAAAAGTTAGTGTACTATTTAAAACAAGTCGTTATGAATCCGCGAAAAATCATCAGGCTGCTCACCTTCTTCCTTCTTGCCGCTGCTTTAGTGACAGCATGCAAAAAGGATAAACCGGAGGAAATTCAGCCTGACTCATCCCCTGTTCAACAGCTATCGCAAGATGACAATTCTGTTGAGGATAATGTGGATGAGGCCATTATCGATGCCGGTCAGATTATCTCCGAAGGGAAGCTGAAGATGGGCATCCCCTGTGGGGCAACATTAGACTCCACCATTATCATGAATGATACCATCATTCACTTTCTTACATATGATGGTCTAAACTGTGCCCAAACCAAATATCGTAAGGGAAGGATGCACATCAAGATCAAACAAAACACCCACTGGTTATTCCCGGGTGCTTTTCTTCACATTCATTTTATCAACTATGAGGTAACCAATGTATTTACCAACAATAAGATGGTAATCAATGGTATGTCGGAGATTGAAAATGTGAGCGGAGGTATTCCTGCCTTGCTTGGCAACGGCCTGAACACTGTGATCCACAGAAACAGCGCCCATGTGAGTATTTCTTTCAACGGAAAACCACCCAGGGGCTGGCACCTGGCCAAGATGCTGGTGTACAGCGGAACCCCTGGCAACCTGATGCTGGCAGTAAACGGATTTGGAGTTACTCCGGGTCATAGCAACCTCCTCTCCTGGGGCACAGACAGGGACGGAAAGATGTTTTTTACGCAGATCGGAGAATCGGTGGTATTCAAAGAATCATGCCAATGGCTGCCATATTCCGGGGAACAAATCTATTTGATCCCTGCAGACCATCTCAAGGCTACCGCTACCTTCGGATACAACAGCAATAATGAACCCATATCTGGTTCAGAATGCCCTACACGCTACCGCCTCGACTGGCAACAGCAGGGACATTCGGGAACCATATTTTTACCCTTGTATTAAACCAAAACCCCAATATACAACCCACTAACTAAAAACAAACCCTTATGAAAACACGGAAAATAGTTTTAGGAATGCTTTTATTGGCTGGAATGGCCATTCTTTATACCGGATGCACAAAGGATGAAGAAACCGATCCAAACCAATCAGATAATCGTGAAGCAGAAGTAGATGCCACCAAAGATGATGCACTGGCCGATAAACTTTTCAGTGAGCTGACCGACATCACTGATGAGGCTATGCGTAACAATGAAAAATCATACAAAGGAATAGTGTTGGATACCATCTTCATGGGACCATGTGTGACCGTGACCATCGACACACTGAGTTTCCCTTTCACCATCACCATTGACTTTGGCGATGTAAACTGTGAATGCAATGACGGAAAATGGCGCAGAGGTAAGATCCATGTTGAGCACAGTGGACCTTACTGGGCTGTTGGTACGGTAATTACTACCTCCCTCGAAGATTATTATGTAAATAACCACCTGCTTACCGGTACCAAGATCGCTACTAACCAGGGTCTGAATACCAATAACAACCCAACATGGACCATACATGTCGACGGCCAGGTAGTTAAGCCCGATGGCGGTGTGATCACCTGGGTTGGTGACCGCATGCGTGAGTGGGCCCAGGGACACAATACACCTTTCCTCTGGTGGGATGATGTTTATATGCTCACCGGCTCACACAATGTGGTGGCATCAAATGGCTCTACACTATCAGCCACTATTATTGAAGGCCTGCAGGTAGCACTGAACTGCTATTGGATCGAAGCCGGAATTATTGAACTGCAGCACTCAGACCTGCCACTGATCGTACTCGATTATGGCCAGGGAGTCTGTGATGATGATGCAGTAGTGTACATCGATGGAACTCCATACCCAATCAAATTATAGCCCATCCTTTCTATTTTTCCGCCTATTGCGGAAGAAAGAAATCTCTATATACTCCATTTTACACGGTACAGGCCTCTAACGGGGCCTGTTTTTTTATCAGTACCTTTGCTGTATAAGAATCCCGCATGACCAGATATCTGATTATTCTCATACTTCTGATAAGCACCGTACAGTCCCAGGCTCAGTTTCTGCGTGCTGATTATAAAAAAGCGGAACTAATATACCATCGCCCCCTGGCCGTTGCTTTGCTTGACCTTGAAGATGCCAGGGATGAATGTGACTCCCTGCGTGTGATGTGGTTCAATGAAAAAATCAAGGAGGTGATGCCCAGGTACTGGACACTGAACGATAGTGTTATTTTCATGGAAAAGAGGCTATTGACATCCATTATTGGATCTAAGAGCCCGGAATATGCGGTGTTTTCCGCAAAGCCATCACAGGAGGGACAGCAGAGTTCAAATGATATTTTCTGGTCGAGATCATTTACGTTTATGTTATTCCTGTCGGAGGATGGCAGACGATTGGATCCTGATCTTGTCGACAGGAACTCACCCATTATTCCTGATACAGATAATGGCGGACAACTCTTGAGAGGACGATACATTTTTAAACTGTCTTTTGCCGATCACGGTCTGTCGACCGAGGACTTGATCTTTGCCATAGGGCAGATCGACGATAAGGTTAATCTGGCACTGGAAAAGCGATATTCAAAAAAAGGCGTTTATGCCCAGAAGATACCAAAAGGGATCAGCGTTTCGCTTCAAAATATTACACTATTGATCCCGGATGACCTTGACCCGGAAGGTATTGATGAGAAAATTGTTTCCAGGTATTACGAACACCCTTTCCGCATTGCTTCACAAGATGAAATCACCGCTGCCATAAAGAACAAAGGGGAAAATACGGCTTATATCCACTATATGTGGTCGGATCAGGAACGCATGTTTCTGGGTAGCGTGATCGGAACCCAAAACGGATCCTTGCTGGCGGTACTTAAGCCGGGTTCTGTAAAAGTCGAAAAAGCAGATTGCCTGCCCTCGGGTATTTCGTACCGAACAATCCTAAGAATGAAAGCCAAAAAGCTTAAAGGATTGAGCAGACTGGTAAAATAACAAATATCAAATAGCGAGTCTCAAGTCTCGAGTTTCAAGCTATTATTTCTCAGGAATAGTATAAACCGTCTGCGTTGGGAAAGCCATTTCAATTTCCAGCTCTTCAAAACGCTTTTTAACCTCCAGGTTGACAACTGTCTGGGCTCCCATGATATCTGACCCCTTTTTGATGTAGTAGATAAACAGAATGCCGAGGGAAAAATCACCAAATTCATTAAAGCTGATGACGGTATTCTCTTCCAGATCTTCGTTTTCATCCACGATGGCTTGCAGAGCCTTCATCCCATTCTGGATCTTGTCGGCAGTGGTCTCGTAAATGAGGCCAAGCTTGAGTACAACCTTGCGGCTTGGCTCAGAGGTGACATTCTCAACCATGCCGTCGGTAAACTTAGAGTTAGGGATGGTTACGATCCTGTTTTCCAGCGTTTTCAGACGGGTACTTCGAATCCCGATCTCAGTAATGGTACCATCAAATCCGTTGATCTTAACCCTGTCGTTGATGGTAAAAGGCTTGTCGGTAAAAATGGTAACGCCTCCGAAAATATTAGCAACTGTGTCTTTGGCAGCCATGGCCAGGGCGATACCTCCAATACCTAATCCTGCCAGTAGTGCACCGACATTATATCCGGCATTATTCATGGCAATGATGACACCCATTATCCATATCGAGGCCCGTATGGCCTTACGAATGATGGGGACGATCTGATCATCCAGGTCACCCTCGGTTTTTTGTGTCAGGGGTACGATATATTCCTTGATAATGGCATCGACCAATCTGGCCAGCAGCCAGGTAATGGTAAGGGCAATCATAACCCAGTATACCTTATCGATCCAGTTCAATATACTTTCGGGAAAACTCAGTCGCCCAACAGCAAACCATACCCCGATAATGGTGGCGATCAGCACGATAGGCTCTTCAAGCATATCGATCATAATATCGTCAAGCTTGGTCTTGGTTTTAGATGTTAGTTTTTTAATAACACTTCCAAATACCCAGTAGAGTAATTTGGCTGCAACCAATGTTCCAACCATGATGGCCATGGAGATGGCCCAGTCACCAACATTGTTGTAATAAAACTCCTTTGCGAAAAATTCATTCATGATATTTAGTTTTTAGTTTTCTCTTATGATGCTTTATGAGCGACAAAGATAAAAAATCAATGATGTATCAGGGAAAGCAATTTTTGATTGTGAGGCGGGAATTTTATCTTTGCCCGAAAGCTAATAGCATGAAAGACAATTCGAGTTTTTGCGGGTCATATAAAGTACGTGTTGGAGATATTAATTACGGTGGGCATATGGGCAACGATAAGGCATTGTTGCTTTTCCATGATGCGCGTATCCATTTCCTGGAGGAAAGAGGCTTTTCAGAAAGTGACATCGGGGGCCCGGGACTGATCATGGGTGATGCCCATGTGTATTTCAAAAAGGAAGTTTTCCGGGGTGATGAGCTGAAGGTTTTCATCCATATTGAAGAGATCCGGGAGCTGTCGTTTGTAATGCACTATTCCGTTCTGAGAGAAGAAGTGGTGGTCGTGCACGGACACACGAAGATGGTCTCTTTTGATTATGAAAAAAGACGGCTTGCGAAGATTCCCGCTGCCTTTCTTAAAAAAATCCAACTTTAATATTCCCTTAAGCACGAATGTGTGAGGCAGGAAGCTCCAGGTATACCGCCTGGCCCAGGCCATCGATCTCTATCTTTACCTTTTTCTTGCCAAGGATCTCCAGTAGTTCACCATGGATGCCCTTCATGGGTCCGGCGATGATATCAACCATGGCTCCGGGTTCCAGTTCAAGGTCAACATCCGGCAGTATCTGGCCTGTATCCACGAACTGTTTAATAGCTTCGATCTGTTGAGGAGGTATGGCCACTGCCTTGCCCTCGAAAGTAATAAAGCGCACGGCTCCCGGGCTGTTCAGCACATCATAGTATTCTGCTTCGCTAATGCGGACAAATATATAGGACCTGAAGAGTGGTTCTTCCACCCATTTTTTCCTGTCGCTCCACTGCTTGAGAACCTTTCTAAGTGGAAGATAGGCGTCGAACCCGGCTTTCAAAAGCATGTCGTGGATCTTTTTTTCTGCCCTTGATCTGGTGTAGATGGCATACCACTTTTTTATGGCCTTATCGGTTTGCATATCCGGGGGTATGATGCTATAAATTCAGGTTTTTGAGAATCGGGTGATAATCCCCTTTTAGGCCAAGGGGTTTCGCAGACCTGATGTCGTGCACGATCTCAATGCTTTTTCTGGCTTCCTGTATCCCGAAACCATCGCCATTCAGTATGCCTTGATAGCTCTTTGTATGAAGATCAGTAAAGCCGCCACTAAACTCAATCTCCTCTCCTTCCATGGTGATTGAGCGGAAAGTGGCCTGGCCACTGTCTCTTGCTTCATGAGGTATGGTATCCTTCCTGAGGCTGAGATACCAGCGTACCCTTGCCTTTTCCAGTTCAAGAAAACCCGCAGCTGTATCTTCCACGGATACATGCACATCATTTCTTTTGACATCACCAAATATCCAGGTAAGCATATCGAAGAAGTGTACGCCAATGTTTGTGGCTACACCGCCGGAGCGTTGTTCATCACCCTTCCAGGAAATGAAGTACCAACGGCCACGACTGGTAATATAAGTCAGGTCAAGGTCATATACCTTGTCTTTGGGCCCGTTCTCCACCAGCTCTTTCAGCTTTATAATAGAAGGATGCAGCCTCAGCTGCAGTATGGTATAGATCTGTTTCCCGGATTCTTTTTCAATTTCCGACAGAGCATCAACATTCCATGGGTTCAGCACGATAGGTTTCTCGCAGATAGCGTTGGCCTCATTCCTGAGCGATAAGCGGATATGCGCATCATGCAGGTAGTTTGGCGAACAGATGGAAACATATTCAATCTTTTCGTCCCCCTTGCGTCGCAGTTTATCCATGTGTCGGTCGAAGCGCTCTGTCTCTGTAAAGAAAGCTGCTTCAGGAAAGAAGCTATCGATAATACCCACGCTGTCGAAGCGATCCAGGGCTGCTACTAATTTGTGGCCGGTATCTTTGATCGCACGCATATGGCGCGGAGCGATATAGCCGGCTGCCCCAATCAATGCAAAATTTTGAATGCCATCTTCCCTGGTCATAGTATTGCTTATTTAGAGTTTGGTAATTTGATCTTCGTGCAATTGGTATTCTTCCCCACTTTCGGCGCAAACAGCTTTACCCGCTCCATCGAACACCAGGCGGTTCCCATATTCACTCATCCAGCCTGCCTGTGTGGCGGGGCATCCAATCATCAGAGCATAATCAGGCACCTCTTTCGTGATCACGGCGCCGGCAGCAATAAATGCAAAGCGGCCAATATCATTTCCACAAACTATGGTAGCATTGGCTCCTATCGAAGCGCCTCTTTTTACCAGGGTCCGGGAATATTCCCCTTTCCTCACAACTGCACTCCTGGGATTCGTGATATTTGTAAATACCATTGAGGGACCCAAAAACACATCGTCCTCACAAACTACACCGGAATAAATAGACACGTTATTCTGCACCTTAACATTATTCCCTAGCACAACATCATCGGCAACAAAGACATTTTGTCCAAGGTTGCAATCTTCTCCGAGAATACTCTTTCCCATGACATGGCAGAAGTGCCAGATCTTGCTTCCTTTTCCAATGACTGCACCCTCGTCGACGATAGCGCTTTCATGTGAGAAATATTGTTTTTCCATACGATTCGGTTTAAACGATCATACCTGCTCCAACGGTTGTATTGGTAGCCTCATCAATCATGATGATCGCACCCGTCTTCCTGTTTTGCCTATAAGAGTCGAAGAACAAAGGTTTGGTTGTCCTGAGCGATATCCGAGCGATCTCATTCAGACCAACATTATCATCATCCAGAACCTTTTCCAGGGTATTTACGTCCACCTTGTACTTCACATCTGTAACCATGCATCGTGCGTCGGCGGTCGTATGCTTAATAGCATACTTCCCATTCAGCATCATGGGTTTCTCACTCATCCAGCACATCATAACATCTATATCCTGTCCAACCCTCGGGCCATTGTTCTCTTTCACGATCATGTCGCCACGACTGATGTCGATATCATCTTCCAGTGTCATGGTCACCGACATAGGAGGAAAGGCCTCTTTTAGTTCTTTCGTATGGCTGATGATGGATTTGATCGTTGACGAAAAACCAGATGGCAAGACTATCACTTTTTCACCTACACGGAATACGCCACCGGCTATCCTTCCGGCATAACCCCTGAAATCATGAAACTCATCTCTCTGAGGCCTGATAACATATTGTACCGGGAACCTTCCATCGATATGGTTATGATCACTTCCAATGTGGATATTTTCCAGGATATAACGCAAGGTTCCGCCCTGGTACCATGGCATTTTCTTTGATTTGTCGACCACATTGTCGCCTTTCAGTGCGCTGATAGGTACAAAGCGTACATCCTTGACAGCCAGTTTGGCAGCAAAGTCCCTGAAATGACTTTTTATCTTTTCATAACTTTCTTCCTTATAATCAACAAGGTCCATTTTGTTTACGCACACTACAATATGTGGTATTTGCAGCAGGGATGCGATAAATGTATGCCTGTGTGATTGTTCCGTTACCCCATTTCTGGCGTCGATCAGGATGATGGCAGCATTAGCCGTTGAGGCACCGGTTACCATATTGCGTGTATACTGCACATGGCCGGGTGTATCGGCAATGATAAACTTTCTTTTGGGTGTGGCAAAATAGCGATATGCCACATCAATGGTGATGCCCTGTTCCCGTTCTGCGCGCAATCCGTCAGTAAGTAGGGAAAGATCGACGGTTGCATTCCCTTTCTTGATGGATGCCCTTTTCACGGCCTCAAGCTGGTCCTCGAATATAGACTTGCTATCGTAAAGCAGGCGCCCGATCAGGGTACTTTTTCCATCATCAACACTGCCTGCGGTGGTAAAACGCAGCAGCTCCATATCGAGATATGCTTTGCTTGAAAATTCTTTATCTTCCATCATAATGCGATTGTTTTCGATAATTTATGATACATCGCTTCTAGAAATATCCTTCT
>QMPN01000092.1 GCA_003648575.1 Bacteroidota bacterium | reverse complement strand
GCAGAGATGAACATCAGAAAGGTGACCAGGCACATCAGGGCAAATGCAATTATGATGGCGGCCGCATGTTCAACATGCCCCAT
Organism: Bacteroidota bacterium; assembly: GCA_003648575.1. Next base: position 10,486 of record QMPN01000092.1, on the reverse strand, counting down.
TCCGGAGGACATACCGGCAACGTTCATGGCTGTGGCAATTGTTCCCGGTCCTGCAAGTATTGGAATACCCAGCGGAGTGAGAGCAAGACTCAGGACCGTATCCGAGTCAGCAGCTTTTGCTTTAATTTCCTCATGGTCCTCTTTACTGTGCTGACGGATCTTCGAAGTCTGTCCCTGTAGCATATCATATCCTATTAAGAATAACAATATGCCGCCGGTTAGCTGAAAAGCCGGCAAGGTGATCCCAAACACCTGAAAAATAAAGTTTCCAAGAATCACAAATACGCTGACCATCACAAATGCAAATAAGACCGACCTGAATGCAATAATATTCTTTGTCCTCACTTCATCGATTGAGGAAGTAAGCCCCATAAATATTGGTGTATTGGCAATAGGGTTCATGATGGCGAAGAAGCCCATGATCACTGTTCCCATAAAAAGCATGATATCGTGCATAATTCCGGTTTTATTTGACCATGCCGGCAAATCCCATGAACGCCATGGCGAGGATACCGGCTGTGACAAGAGCGATAGGTACACCACGCATGCCTTTTGGTACCTGCATAAGGTTGAGGTGTTCGCGGAGGCCTGCAAAGAGTATCATTGCCAGGGCGAAGCCGATGGCATTGGCAACAGCAAAAACAATAGACTGCAGGAGGTCAAGGTTTTTTGATTGCGCCAGCAAAGCAACACCAAGCACGGCACAGTTAGTGGTGATCAGTGGGAGGAAGATCCCGAGGGCCTGATACAAGGGCGGGCTGATCTTCTTCAGGACAATCTCTACCATCTGTACCAGTGATGCGATCACAAGGATAAAGCTGATGGTTTGCAGGAATGTGATGCCAAGGGGCACCAGTACATAAACATATATCAGCCAGGTAACGAGGGTAGCCAGGGTCATCACAAAGAGGACCGCTCCACTCATACCTACTGAGGTGGATACCTTTCCACTTACTCCAAGGAAGGGGCAGATCCCCAGGAACTGGGCCAAAACTATATTCGAAACAAATATGGCACCGATGATTATACCGAAATATTCCATGGTCTGTATATTAAGCTGTTTTTCTCAATTTATTAATTATCGCGATCAGGTAGCCCAGCACGATGAAGGCACCCGGCTGCAGGATGAACACCAGTATGGCATCTCCCGTTGTAAACTTCACATCGAAGATAGAGCCGTTACCCAGCATCTCCCTAACGCTCCCCAGGAGGGTCAGTGCGAAGGTAAATCCAAGGCCCATGCCCAGGCCATCGATCAGAGAAGAGATGAAACTCTGCTTTGAAGCAAAGCCTTCTGCGCGTCCGAGAACGAGGCAGTTCACCACGATCAGCGGGATAAAGATCCCGAGGGTATCGAATAATGCGGGCACATAGGCCTGCATCACCAGTTCTACTATGGTCACAAATGAAGCGATGATCACAATGAATGCCGGAATCCTCACCTTGTCCGGAATAAAACTCTTGACCAGGGTCACCACCATGTTCGAACATACGAGCACAAAGGTGGTTGCCAGGCCCATTCCCATCCCATTAATGGCTGATGATGTCACAGCCAATGTAGGACAGAGCCCCAGCAGCAGTACGAATACTGCGTTTTCTTTAATAAATCCTTTGGTAAAATTGGTCCACTGGTTCATTATTCGTTTCCTCCATCACTTTTATATGATTCGAAAGTTGCATATGCCCTGCGGAGTGCATCGCATACCGCCCTGGAGCTTATGGTAGAAGCCGTGATGGCATCCACCTGGCCGCCATCCTTAGTCACATAGAGGTTGAAGGTGGCAGGATTCTTACCGGCAAACTGTCCGTTGAATTTCGGGTCTGCCATCTTGGTACCAAGCCCGGGAGTTTCCTTCTGCTGTGTTACCACCGTACTGTCGATGATTCCACCGGGTAAGAAGCCCACCATGATCTGAATCTGTGTGGGGTCATAAGCCTGGTTTGAGAAGGTCGATATGGCAGTACCAACAAGGGTTCCATTCTCAAAAGCCTGGTGAAATTCCAGTGAATCCTGATCGCCGTTGCCGGCTGTCAGTTCAGGATCAGCCGGCATGGGCACCTTAAAACTGTTGAGTGAATCGAATGCTGGCAATACCAGTTTAATGGCCCTCTCGCGTGCAGCTTTTTTAGCAGCAGCAATTGGCTCAAGGGTCAGGTTGTATACCGAACCCAGTGCCAGTGAGGCCACCACGGTGATGATCATGAGCGTCAGCACCATGTTTATAAAGGATGATTTAACTTTCTTAGCCATGTATCTATACAATTATCTATTGAACAAATTAAGCTGCTTTCACTGTTTCTCCGAACCTTGCCGGTTTCATCCAGCGGTTCAGCAGTGGTGTAAAGGCATTCATGATCAGGATGGCAAATGATACCCCTTCGGGATATGAGCCCCATATCCTGATCAATATGGTGATCACCCCGCAGCCGATACCAAATACGATCTGAGCCCATGGACTGATAGGCGATGATACCATATCAGTAGCCATAAAAAAGGCTCCCAATATCAATCCACCGGTAAGCACATGGAATACAGGATCAGCATACATTTCAGGGTTGATCATCCAGAGTATGCCTGTAAATACGATCACAGAACCGATATACGCCAATGGGATGTGCCAGGTAATTACTTTTTTTACCAGCATGTATATGGCACCCAGTAACAGGGCAACGGCAGAAACCTCACCAAGAGAACCACCGATAAAGCCAATGAAGTCCGTCATCAGGTCAGGCATCTTTGCCATCAGCTCAGGCACGGTATTATTCTTCAATCCTTCCTTCAGAAATCCCAATGGGGTTGCCCCACCCATAGCATCCGGAGCGGAAATCATGTTACCGAACAGGAGTTTGGGCTCCGGCCAGCTGGTCATCTGCACAGGGAAGGAGATCAAAAGGAATACACGTCCGACGAGTGCCGGATTGAAAGGATTCTTGCCCAAGCCGCCAAACGACATCTTCGCCATGCCTATCGCCACAAAAGCGCCGACAAGAATGATCCAGAGCGGAAGGTTGCTTGGCACGTTAAAGGCCAGCAAGATACCGGTAACCAGGGCAGAACCATCGTTGATGGTCACAGGCCCTTTGATCATGTATTTCTGGATCAGCCATTCGAAGAAAAGGCAAGCCAGTGAAGAGATCACCATCACCCGCAGGGCATCCAGTCCAAAAAAGTAGACGGACACCAGCATGGCAGGCAACATGGCGATCAGCACAGTGTACATGATTTTCTTAACGGATGAGTCTCCATGAACATGGGGAGACCCGGAAACTGTTAACATGCTCATATTTTATTTTTTTCCTCTGTTTCTCATAATTTGACCTACCTTGTTCTTGCCAAGCCTGATATAATCAAGCAATGGCCTTCCCGACGGGCAAGTATAATGGCATGAACCACATTCTATGCAATCCATCACCCTTTCCTGTTCAAGTTCATCCCACATTTCCAGTTCTGCCTGCTGTGCCAGCAAAACAGGTTCCAGTCCCATGGGGCATACCGATACGCAACGTGCGCAACGGATACAGTTCTTCATCTCCACCCTTTTCGATTCGTTCTCGGGGAGGATGAGGATGCCTGACGACCCTTTTACCACGGGTGTATCAGTCGACAGCAGTGATTTTCCCATCATTGGGCCACCACCGATCATTTTACCGGAATCTTCAGGAAGACCACCGGCCGCATCGATCAACTCTCCAATGGGAGTACCGATCCTGACCATGAAGTTACCCGGTTTGGCAACTGACTTGCCGGTAATGGTCACGACACGTTCGAACAGGGGTTTATTTTTCTGAACTGCTTCATAAACAGCAAAAGCAGTTCCTACATTATTGACCACAGCGCCTACTTCAATCGGAAGCTTCCCTGACGGGACCTCCCTTTTGATGGTGGCTTTGATCAATTGTTTTTCACCACCCTGTGGATATTTCACCTTCAGGGGGCATATTTCAATACCGGCATAGGCTTTAGCCAGCTCGGTCATATTTTTAATGGCATCCTGCTTATTGTTCTCGATGCCTATGATAGCTCTTTCAACACCCAGTCCTTTCATGAGGATGGAGGTACCAACAAGGATCTCATCCCCTTTCTCCAGCATCAGCCTGTGATCAGCAGTCAGGTAAGGTTCACATTCTACCCCGTTGATGATCAGCACTTCGGCCTTCTTGCCTTCCGGCACCATCAGCTTCACATGGGAGGGAAAAGTAGCTCCACCAAGGCCAACAACGCCCAACTCGTGGACTTTGTCAACGATCTCTTTCTGGCTGAGCTTTATGTCTTTTATCAATGCATCGGATTTGTCGATACCCTCTATCCATTCGTCTCCATCCACATTGATCACCACTGCAGGACGCTTATAGCCTGAGGGGTCCTGCACAGCATCGATCTTCAGAACCTTGCCCGAAACTGATGAATGTACATTGGACGAAATAAAAGCCTCACCCTTTGCAAGCAGTTGCCCTACCTTCACCTCATCGCCCTTTTGTACCTGGGCAACGCCGGGGGCACCGAGATTCTGGTTTAATGGAATGAACGCCTGTTTGGGCAGCGGCAACACCTCTATGGCCTGATTGGCCGAGAGTTTGTTCTCCGGAGGATGAACACCGCCTAATGAAAAAGTCTTTAAGATACCCATTCTGTATTGCGATATAGATTAAATACTATGCTTCCTGTTTACCCGGTTTTGTATCATCAGCAGCTTTGCCTTCTGATTCCGGCTTTTCAGCTACTACCGGCTTTTCCTCTTTCTCAACTTTAGCTTCCGGCTTCACAACTTTTTCTTTCTTTGGAGGAAAGTGCAGCTCATGGATGGCATTTGTTGGACAAACCGGTACACATTTCCTACAGAGTTTGCATTTTTCAAAGTCGATATAAGCCAGGTTATTCACTATGGTGATGGCATCGAATTTACATTCCTTCTCACATTTGCCACAACCGATACATGCCACGGCACAATTTTTCTTTGCAGGTCCACCGCGTTCCTGGTTTATACAACTGACAAATATCCTTTTGCCTTTGGGCCCCTTGAAACGAAGTTCGATGATATCCCTGGGACAGGCTTTCACACATGCACCACAGGCAACACAAAGGTCATTCACCACCGGAAGTCCTGTTTCGGGATCCATATGGATGGCATCAAACTTGCACGCAGCCACACAATCACCCAGGCCAAGACATCCATGAGGGCATCCGCCTTCACCTGAATACAGGTTGTGTGCAAATGCACAAGTTGCAGGACCGTCGTACTGTACTTTCTGGGGAGAATTAGCTTTTGAACCATTGCATCGCACCACTGCAATCATGGGTTTTGTCTCTTCCACTTCAAGGCCAAGGATAGCCGCTACCTGCGACATTACATCATTACCACCTACAGGACAGTTCAGGCCTTCAATATGTTTATGCTCATTGGCAGATTTCACGGTAGCCTCGGCAAAGCCACGGCAACCCGGATAGCCACATCCGCCGCAGTTAGCAGCAGGGAGGGCTTCTTCCACCTCATCGATCTTGGGGTCTTCGATGACCTTGAATCGCTGGGCAACAAAATAAAGGATCACGGCTGCAGCAATTCCAATGGATCCAATTGAAATTACCGAATAGATCATTACATCGTTCACGTTTTGCTCCTTTTTAAAGGCTTGATACAAGCCAATTGTTTAGTAATTCACAAAGGGCAAAAATATAAACATTAGAGCAACTGAAAAGTGATTTAGAGCAAAATCTAAACAAGCGTAACTCGCTGTAATACTGATAATTAAAAAGACTTCCGAAGGATGATGCAAACGCTCACACTCCGAAAGCCTTATCAATCAGGTATTTGGAAATTTGTTTAGAACTTCTCTAAATTGATTATCAGGAAGTTATTTAGAAGGATTTGGAAAAAGAAGTCAGAAGTTTGATACCAGAAGTCAGAAATAATTCTGAGTTCACTTCAAACTTCTGGTATCAGAGTTCTGACTTCTGGTACAGTAGTGTCCAGGGAAATTGTTTAGCTAAGGATAACAAGGGGATTTCTCCCTTCATTTCATTCCGGTCGAAAAGACATGCATTATGTTTAAAAATAAAGGGCGCGGCGCTCCAACGAAATCAACGATCTTGCGCCGCGCCCTTCTATATTCTCAACAAATTTGCTGTCATGTCGAGCGCTAGCGAGACATCCCCTCAACTGCAGTTTTACTAAGCCGCAATTAGATCATGTTCTTTGTAACTCCACAACAGTAGATGTTTTCACAACACTCATGAATTTTAACCAGACATTTCTGGTATCAGACCTCTGACTTCTGGTATCTTTTTTCTCTGATCAAGGTACCAAAATATTAATTAGAATAAATCTAATTTGAACACTTAACACCTTGTTTATCTGGCATTTTTCAGTTAAAAAAAAAAAACGATCAAACAGGGTTACCTTTTACACATATTCCGTATTAATATGTAGTTGTCCGTAATACGACGATCACTAAAAACCACTCAAAACAAACTCGTACGCTTTTATACCCGGGAATGATTAATTGTCCAGGGGAAATATTGGTTTCAGTCTTGAAGGCAGGGATTAAAAAAACCCCCTTTAATTGAAAATTAAATATTTACACCGCTAGATGAAAACAATTAACAAAGAAAGGAGGCAGAGGCAAATATATGCTATTTTTTAGCGTAGCCGGCTAAACCAATTCATGATTGTTTAACTTAAAATTTGAAAAAATGAAAAACAAAATGAAAACAATGGCCGTTATTATGCTGATGATCAGCTTTGCCTTTACTTCATGTAAGAAAGATGAAGCTGTAACAGCAGGCCAGGACAAAAAGATTGAATTATCAAACCACAGCCAAAAAGTGTTGAGTCTCATTAAGCAATTTGAGCAGAAAATGAACAGCACACTAAAAACCGGCGATAAGATCCATATTGATTCTGTTGTATGGAACTCCGAAGCATTGCAAAATTACAACTATGCAATTCCCGATACATCTACCAGGGACTTTATTGTTTACAAAGCAAGTTACACGCTCAATGTAAATGCTTCAAGCATGGCTTATGTAAGCGATGTGCAAACCCTGAACAGCCAGATGGAAACGGACATTCAGAACCAGCTTGAATCTATCGATACGGAAGAAGCCTTTATGCGCTTTTGTGATGTTGTACTTGACTCAATTGTAAGCAATACAGCGTACATTACAGCAATAAACGGCTTTGGGTTTAACCTGGTAATGGGATATTATCCCTTCAGCCCCGATGATAACTGGGTCTGGGGGACATTAAGTGGAACTCTGCAAGGTAAGTGTGATGGCAGCATGCAAGGAGTATCCGATGGATCAAATGAAGTCGAATGGAGACTGAATTACGGATCCAATACTTGGGTTGGGGGCTCAGGTGGCTATACGAATTTAGAAACAAAAACCGCCTATCCCAGTCAATTTCCTGATGGAAGTGGAAATTTTAGGATTTATCTGGACCCAACATATACTCTTGACAGTTGCCTATATAATGAAGATTTGGAATATTTCTTACTTGAAGCAGACGATATCATATACACGTATGGATCGCCACCGACTGGCCTACGGCCAAGCGGTAAAAGTTTTGTTGGCATCAAAATAACCGATGATCTTTTTGGATCCCAAGTACTTGCTCACACTTATGAAGTAACTTACGGGATTCCTTATCAAAACTCACCAGATTAATTTTCTTATCTCAGAAATCAAGAACCGGGCTAAGGATCTTTAGCCCGGTTCTTGAAAAAATAAAATATTATGTGTAAGTTATTGTTGTTCGTGCCGATAGTTTTCCTTTGCTCAATTGCTGCAAACTGTCAAGATGCAACTTTCGAATATCTTCTGTCTACTCCTATGAATGAAGTTGTGTATGATGTATTTGAATCAGAATCAGGAGATATCATATTCTGTGGATTTGTATCGAAACCTAATGAGTTCATGGGAAAAACTGAGGGACTCATCGTCAAGATTGATAACAAAGGAAATTTCAAAGATAGCATCATACTTATTAGTCCAAATCGACGGAATGTAATTAATCGGTTGCTGTCTGATTCTAACAATTCGATTGTTACTAGTGGATACACGAGCGATACAACTCGAGAGTTTATCGGTTACAAAAACAGTATAATTGAAATTAAGAAAATCAGTAGTCAGCTTGATATATTGGATAGAAATAGTTTCTCCTTGCCAACGAACTATGAATACTGGTTTTCGATAACTGAAAGAGGAGCAAATAATAATCTACTTGTGGGAGGAACTATTAAAACATTGAACTTTCAAATTTTCTTTTATGTTTTGAGTAATAATTTTGACAGCATACAAGCAAGATATTATAGCGATGAAGGTAGAGTTTGCGGTGCAATTAAGCAATTGTCAGATACCACATATTGGATGGCTGATGAAATTATGTCTGATTATTACTCTATCAATGAACACTTTGATCTAATTGTTCATGAAAATGCCAGGCCAAATAATATTAACTCTCCTTATGGAATCAAATGGGATACAGACACATCTTTCTATTTGACAGGCGAATGGAATGGGGGAAGTGATCACGACATAGGGCTATATAAACAAAAACATCCGATTGATAGCACAAACAGCTTATTCAAATCCTGGGGTACGAGTTGCTTGGACATTCCAGCTTCAGGTGCATTAGATTTTAACCATAAAGATTCTATTTTTATTGGGGGTACTAAATGTTATGGTATCTTTTTTGGAACCTGGCCATCGTGGTATTATGTATTGCAAACCGACAGCAACCTCAATATACGCTGGGAACGTTTTTATGGTGGTGATGCCTACTATAAGATGCAAAAAATTATTGCAGCCAAAGATGGTGGTTGTATTATCGCCGGAACCCGATATGATTATCAAAATGTAACTGAAGAAGAACTCGATATTCATGTGTTAAAACTAAACAGCGAAGGGCTGCTGGTCAGTACCCCCGAAGAGCCGGCAATAGAGATGCGGGAAGCCCTGGTATTTCCCAACCCCGGTACAAACCACCTGAAAGTGCGTATAGCAGCACACTACAAGAAAAGTAATTTTGAGCTATATGATATCAGTGGTAAAATTGTTCTGTCCGAGCAGATAATTGGCAAATGGGGAGAGGTGAATACTGTTGCGTTCAAATCCGGAACATATGTATACCGAATATACAATGAAGAGGGCTTGTTTGAGAGTGGGAAATGGCTTAAAAGATGATCAGAAAGAGAAGTCAGAAGTTTGATACCAGAAGTCAGAAGTAAACTATGAATTATTTCTGACTTCACTTCAAACTTCTGGTATCAGAGTTCTGGTATCAGAGTTCTGGTATCAGACTTCCCTAGTTTTTGAGGAGCTTCACTGTTTTATTGAAGTTGCTGCTGCTGATCTTCAGGAAATAAATTCCGGATGTGAAATAACTCATATCAATCACATTGCTGTATTCTCCGTTAAAGCTATCAATATGATAGTTAAAGATCTGCTGGCCCTGGCTGTTAGTGATGAGCAGGTCCATGGGAGCCTCATCCATACCACTGATATTCAGGTTAAACTTATCATTGGTGGGGTTGGGATATACGCTCACTTCCGGTTCTTTTCCCGGCTCGGCAATACCGATGGGCAATTGCTCGATGGTCAGCACGAGGCTATCAACTGCTGTCATTTCCTCCAGATAACCATAGGCAGTCATCCAAAGGTTCAAGGAACCATTCAGGATGTCCTGTTCACCACGCAGGTATGAAACCTCAAGCTCATCATCGCCAACGATGATGCCGTCGCCATCAGTTTCCCAGAATACCCTGTTAAAGTGTGTTGCTGTTGCTGTACGGTGAAACATTTTGTTGACCAACACTGAGGTATCAGGGCCGACATCGGCAGTAGGTGCACTAAAGGGTCCAAAATCGAATGAAACGATACGGGTAACCCAACCACCTGTAGAATACTCACTGGTATGCCAGAAGGTGCTGTCATCGACCGGATCGACAGAGGTCATGGAATAGTCACCCCAACGATTCAAAGCAGTCTGAGGATTGGTACCCGGGATCACCTCTATTTCCAGATAATCCATCTCTCCCAGGGGGGCATCTTTATGGCGTCCTGTGTAACGCATTGAAGGGAAGACGGTATGCTCACCGGACACGGTATATCCCATGGCAATTGTTCCATTTCCATTCATGGCTATGCTGGCCATCCAGCGATGATATTCATCCGGTGAATATGTTCCTTGCTGATAGATCTGCCATCCATTGCCGTCAAGGGAATCGCGAAGCTCATACCAACGGATTCCTGCTTTTCCGTTCCCATCTGCATTAACCGTATGGTTGAGTACCATGGTATGATAATCCCCGAAGTTCCTGTACTGCAACCTGAACATCAACCTGTCATTCAGTGCTTCAAGCTTTACACCGGTATTGGGTTGATGAATGCATCGCCACCTGGGAGCATCGCAAAGAAATGCTTCGAAAGGCTCTGTGTCGAGCACCTGGATCTCCTGAAAAACAGACGCGAAAGGCATATCCCAATCAG
>QMPN01000091.1 GCA_003648575.1 Bacteroidota bacterium | reverse complement strand
TGGTGAGCCCATGGGCTACCAGTTTGAGATGCTGAAAGAGTTTGCCGACTTCCTTGATGTGAACCTGAAGCTTGTGATCACCAACGATATGCATGGAGCATTTGGCCTGCTCGAAGAAGGGAAGGTTGATATGATAGCCATGGGCCTGACGGTTACCCGCGATAGACAGGGACTGGTCGATTTTACCGTTCCCCAGATACAAACCAAACAAGTATTGGTTCAGCGTAAGCCGGAAAACTGGAGAAAGATGCGCACCTGGGACGAAATAGAAGACCAGCTGATCAGGAACCCATTAGAACTGGCAGGGAAAGATGTTTATGTGCAAAAGGGAACCATCTTTGCCGACCGATTGTCAATTCTGGCCAACGAGATCGGCGACACCATCCATATACATATAGACCATGACAGGGAGGTGGAACAATTAATCACGGCGGTGGCTCAGGGCGAAATTGAATATACGGTGGCCGATGAGCATATCGCCAAAGTCAACCAGAAGTATTATCCGAATATTGATGTAAACACAGCTTTGAGCTTTCCACAACATGTGGCATGGGCCGTGAAGCAGGGAAACGACAGCCTGCGACTGGAGGTTAATGCCTGGATCGTTGATTATAAAAAGAGCACGGCCTCACGCTATGTATACAATAAGTATTTCAACAACCCGCGCTCAGTGAACATTGCTCAAAGCGAGTATCACTCTATCGGTGGGGGAAAGATCTCGCAATATGATGAGATCATCAGGGAACTCAGCACTGTCTACGACCTCGATTGGCGCCTGGTTGCTTCGCTGATATATCAGGAGTCACGCTTCCATCCGGAAGTCACCTCATGGGTTGGCGCCTTCGGGCTCATGCAACTGATGCCGGCTACCGCTGAGGTCTATGGTGTCGACACAGCATCCCCGCCGGCAGATCAGATCAGGGCCGGGATACAGTTCTTGCGTTGGATTGATAAACAGTTGCCCCCTGAAATAGACGACCCGGAAGAACGTATCAGGTTTGTGATGGCATCATATAATGTGGGGATTGCCCATATTTACGATGGCAGACGGCTGGCCGAAAAACATGGAAAGGATCCAAACATCTGGACCGATAACGTTGACTTCTTTATACTGAACAAATCAGATCCAACCTATTATCGCGATTCAGTTGTGAAATATGGTTATGCCAGGGGGGAAGAAACCTACAATTTTGTTGTGGAGATCTTCGAAAGGTATGAACATTATAAAAAAGTCATCGAAAATTAGCTCAACTCCTAACTCTACACATTCTTATCTGTGTATCATCTCAAAGTGCTCTATCTCTGCTTCGGTGAATTGTTCTCCAACCTTTACAAATCCATGCCTTTCATAAAATGGAATGGCTTTTAGCTGGGAGTGGAGGTATATTTTTTTCTCCAGGGGAAGGATATCATCCATGATGTCGCGGAGCAGGATAGCCCCCAGTCCTTTATTACGATGGGCTTGCAGAGTGGCAAACCTTTCCAGTTTGATCCCATTGTCAGTCTCCCGCCACCTGGCAGTAGCAGCCACCTCACCTTCAACATACAATATGTAGTGGACAGCCACAGATTCAAACTCATCATATTCGAGGGAAGGATCAACTTTTTGTTCCTCCACGAAAACCTGCTGACGGATCCCATTGGCCTCAACGGCCAGATCCGGCCTGTCGTTGGTATTAAAAGATACTATCTCAATCATACCGCAAAGTTATAGAATTGATAATATAATTACTCCCAAACTCAACTTTAGATCACTTCAGGCACTTAATAAGTGTAACCGGGAAAAATAAAGTGCGTCAAAGATGCAGAAACCGGATTATAAACTTTTAAAAACTAAAACAATGCTTGATATAACTCCAATACTTGTCCTCCTGGTGATCTTCGGATTCATATATGGAATTGTTTACCTGGGCGTAAGGAAAAAAGAAAGAATGGTGATGCTTCAAAAAGGAGTAGATCCATCGAAATTTCATGATTTCAAGCCTGGTATGGCCGGCGTCCGTTATGGCCTTTTGCTTATCGGTGTTGCTGTGGGTATCCTTGCCGGGAATATTCTGGATGCTACGACCGTTCTTGAAGAAGAAGTATCATATTTTTCCATGATCTTCCTTTTTGGCGGCATGGCGCTGGTAATCAGCTATTTCCTTGAAAAACATCAAAGCAATAAGGAATAGCTCCCGATAACAGTATATTCAGCCCCTCCGGGCTTCAACATACTTTCGAAGAGGTGGAATTTATTCACCTCTTCTTTTTGTATGAAGTCTTCCTTATTATGATCAATGACCTTCTGAAAATACTTTTTATCCTCCAGATGCTTAATCCTGGCTATGGTCAGGTGTGGCACAAAATTTTGCCGGTCTCTCTCCATTCCTGTATTTTCAAGCTCCGTTAGAATGCTTTCAGATAATCTGATGATATCCTCATGAGGCTCTATCCCGAACCAGATCACCTTCGGTTGGTATGAACTTCCGAAGATTCCCGTAGATGTTATGCTAAGATCAAATGCTGCAAGGCCTGCAGCGGATTGCTGTAGAGCCGCATTGATGGCCGGAATATGATGCCCGGGGGTTTCCCCGAAGAACTTCAAGGTAATGTGGATATTTTCCGGGTCGACCCATCGTATCTTTTCATCCTTCAGATTTCTTTTCAATGCATAATAGCGGGTGAGGAATTCCTCGGAAGGATGCACTTTTATGGCGGCAAATAATCGTTTCATTACTGAACAAAGATAATGAAGCCTTTAGCATTGGATTGGCAAGTATCGTTATTCTTTAGTATTATTGTATAGGAAACCACCATAAATATCCAAACACAGATGGCAAAAAGGATGAAACGCTTGCAGTTCGACCAGATCATCGAGCTTCTCAAGAAGGTAGATACTGAATCGATCTATGATAAAGTGACCAAAGTACCTCAAAGCGATGATCTCTATCATGAAATGGAAAAATATGTTAACCTGAAGAACTTTCCCCGATTCTCGGTCCTGGGAATAGATATTTATCGCTATGGATTGTATAAGCATCTGGAGCAAACCATGATCCCGGCCCTTTTTAAGATCCTTTTTGATAAAACCGTCAGATTATGCCTTGAAAATAACCAATTCGTTTTCCAGTATTATACCAAGGAGAAAATTCAAAAATCTTTTATTAGTACCGGTGATGGTGGTTTTCTAATTTTCGACACCCCTTTGCACGCATTGTTCTTTGCCATTAACTTTGAAGTGATGGTAAGGGCATTTAATTCCTATCATCACTATCCTAAGCTCAGAAAGGTCATTGGCAGCATTTCCCTGAGATATGCCATCACTTATGATACCATTTTTCATTTTGAGAATAACTTTTATGGCAGCGCCATCATCAACAATGCACGCATCCTTGAAAAAGACAGCCTGAACCGATGTCTGCTCGATCAGCGGACTTATGAATGGTTCCTCACAAATATTGACGGAATCGAAAACCTGCAGACATATACGATCCATGATATTGCCAATATCTATGAATATACTAAGTATGATAAGAAATATATCAAATCAGGAGAAAATGATATTATCAATACCAGGCTATCCCGATACACGGGGATAATAAATTCTGACATTTTGCGTATTGGGCAATTTCAGTCGAAGGAAGTGATCATGAATATCTTCAACCTGCATTTGCAGATAACCCTTTATGCTTCTGCTGATGACAAAAAGGAAACCAAGCGCAGGATCACTGTCAGCCTGGGTAACCTGAATACTTCCGGGATCTGATCCCGTATTGGCTATTCTGGTTTTTTCAATATGAGCTTCTGGAAAGATGGGTTCATCCAGGGCTTCCACAGAGCATTAAAAGCATCAAATTCATTGTATTGAATAAGGTCTTTTTCCAGGCTGATATCGCGTGTAATGAAAACAACATTGCCTTCCTTTCTCACCGTGATCTCCAACTTTCCAATGGTATTTTCGACTTTGAGATTCACCTCCGGGCTGATCAGTTCATACCCTTCCGGCAGTTCGATCATATAATGATACTCTTCGGTGATACGCTCTTTTAAGCTGATGGGTGATTGCCTTCCGCTCTCGATATATGAAAACCCCCAGGAAGATATTCCTGAACGGGATAAGGGAATGTTCAGGAAAGCATATTCACCATATTGTTCACAGGCATTTTCCTTTTCCAGGATAAGGTCGAAAATGCTTTCTTGCATTTCCAGGGTGTTTATTTTCACCTCTTTTATGTTGCTGCCATAGCGTTTTGCATAGGCCGAATCGAGGTAGAGACTAAAGTATGGATTGGCATTGCCCCTAAGCTTGACAAACAGTTTGCCTTTGAGTTTATCATCAGCAGACAGGCTAAGATCGCTATGGTAAATGATCTCTGAAGCAGTTGCCGGAGCATTATACGTTTTCAGGCTCTCGATGGCTCCATCAAGCACTAAGAACTTTTTCCCTGTCTTGCTTAAAGCAAGGTCCTGAGAGGACTTAGCAGTAGCTGACAGGTATATCAGGCCGGATTTCGTCCTTACCTGAACGGCAAAGCCATCAAAAATATAGAGGCTGCCAACTTTTTTATCATAATACCTGTCGGGAATAATGGCTACCGGATCAGCAGTATACCCTGCTTTTTTCAGGAGGGTTGCCAGTAAAACATTTTTTTCCAAAGGTGTGCCGCCATTTGAACTCCAGACCTCTTTGGGTGTACGGCATTTGAATCCGGTATAACGCAGATCCAGGTTCCAGGTAGCGATCTCATCAACCACCATTTTCTGGATGGCCAGTATCGCTTTCAGCTCATCCTTGTTTTCCTTTTTGATCTCTTTTGCTCGGGCCTCCATATCAGCATTTGCCTGAAAGGTAAAGGCAGGCTGTGCGACAAACGGGAAATAGGCCCTGTCGAGGTCTTTGGCGGAGCTGAAAAACAGGCGCGGAAGCAATTCATGATCTGTCCCCCATTCACGGCTATATGGTGAGAGGCTGCTGAAATTGAAAGTATACACATTCATGCCATTCTCCTGGCTAAGCTCTGCACCGGTACGGAGGTGAAGGACTTTATAATGCAATTCCTTTCCTTCCGGAATACGGATAATCACTTCTTTTTCATTGATGGGTACAATATCCCTGATAAGTTCTTCACCCATGAAAGTCGACATGAAACCGGCTTTGGTCTTCAGGGTATAGTCGAGGTATATGGTAGCGCCAACCTCCAGGCCGGTATGTGTGATCACGAGTTCCCTGAGCCTGTTATAAGGGGCTGAATGGGCAGCTGCCCGGGGCAATACTTCATTAAAAGCATTGTCGGGCACCACTACTTTCTTACCATCCTTCATGATGGTATATGCTTCATGGATCACGATTTCCTGGTAGACAGGGTCAAAGATGATAAACGTTTCTCCATACATCCGGTGAAAGCTCAAATGGCTGAGCAGCTTTAATTCTTTGTATTCCCTGAAGTCAGTGCTTCCGTCCTCATTCAGGGTATATTCACGAACGATCTTGTTGAATACTGCATCCCCATCCTGTGCAAAGGTGCTGAAGGAGAAACTGATCAGGATTACGAGCAGTAAATATTTTGAAATTGTCTTCATCATATTGGTCTTAGGTCGGATTAATTGAACTTAAGGATTACAGGTTCCCTGGAGAACCTTTGATGGGCCGCAACGGCCTTACGAAAAGCACCCCAATTTTCTTTATCATAAATCCTTTTATTGAGGGTAAGCTTCATGTTCATCATCATGGCATTACCCGATTTTGAGATCTTATAGTCTCCTTCAAATGCAGCCGGGGCATCGGTGAAATTTTCAGCTTCCGGGAGGTATGCGACCGTGAGTTTTCCAGGAAGCTTGATGTTTTCATGTAATTCCACAAGCCTGGAACAACGGTCGCGGAATGGATACTTCCTGTCTTCTTTTTCCACATTCCAGTACATGTGCGACATGGCCCGTGAAAAGATGCCTGAAACCACTACCGGAGTGAAGATGATCTCATTGTCGGTGACAATGGCAAAATCAGGAATGCTGTAAGAGATCTTCAGCTCTATCGGCCCCGCCAGGTAATCATATGGATCCTCAAATTCAATGCTTTTGATCTCCATAAGGGGATAGGTTCTCTTCAGCTCTCTTTCTACATTTTGTTCCCAGCTGTTTTTTAAAGCCCGGGTAAACAGTCCGCGGATGGACCCATCCGACTGCCCTTCTGCTTTCAGAATCAATGAGCCTTCCAGGCTGCCATCTTTTTCTATCATCGATTTGGCGATGATCTTGAAATAATGGTTTTCAGGGGCCGACAGGGGTGTGATTCCCAGATCGGCACCTTCGGGTACACCCAGCAGGTAGTTCTGTTGCTGTTCGGCACTCGACCAGAGCTCCCTCAGGAAGGGTACCCAGGTGGGGTCAAGCAGTTTGTATTCCCCGTTCCGGAGCTTCACCACGGTAACGCTGTGGTTGAATTGGTCGGCGGGAATATAATCTATCCTTGATCCAGCCATGGTCATGGCAGGATATGATTCGAAGCCTGCAGCACGAAGCATGGTCACCAGCATACCGGCTTTGTCTTTACAAACACCGCAGCGGTCGAGGAAAGTCATAGCGCCCTTATGCAGGGTGTATCCTTCACCTTCGCCCATGGAGACGCCCGAATAGCGGATCTCGTCTGCTACCCAGTGGGTGAGCAGGGAAATAGAATCCATCTCAGTTTTGGCCTCGCCTGCCAGTATCTCGTCTACCTTTTCTTTTACCTCAGGGGTAACATCGAAGCTGCCGAAATCTTCATTCACATTGTAAAACCACAATGACTTGGCATACCAGTCGGGGCTGGAGCTGATCAGGAGCTTAGGTGCCACATCGGAAAAGGCCACCATGCCTGATTCATATTTCAGGGGGAGGATGTCTTTTTTGCTGAAGGTGTATACCATCTTGCCATCATCTATCCATGCCGATGACTGCAATTCCCCGTTGTACACATCGTATTGTACGAGCTTGTCTTTTGGTACAGCAGTCTGGTAGACCTTTTCCAGCATGGGGTCACGGCTCCAGAATTCAATGATATCATAGAAATGTCCGCGCATGGGAGGTATATACATGTCATCGTCATCACCTGCAAGCAGGGCGTAGGTAAAGCCTTTCCTGAACAGGAAAACCTCCACGGCATCGCCGGTTTCAAGTCTTCCGACCTCGATCATCTTTTCCCTGGCACCCCAGTATATGGCCCTGGCAGGAGCAGGATAGTCCATCACCTTGCTGATATCCAGCTCAAAAGTTTTTCCGTCTGCTTTATGGATGATCACCTTTCTGAACTCAACATAGGCTGAGAGTGGGTCATAGCCATAAGTGATGGTACTCAGATCGAGTGCCCCTTTGGCATTCAATACCTTGTAAAGCCGATGGGTATAAACATAGGTCAGCCCTGTTTCCTGTACATCGGAATAGGTGCTGTCGAATAGTATCAGTTTGCCGGCACCGGGATAATCTTTGGCATTGCCGGAGTTCCGGATCAGTTCACTGACCGGGTCAGCGTGGACAAGCATTGCAAAAAACATGATTGCAATCAGTCCGGAGATTCTTTTAAACATAAACGGAGTTTTTTAAATGCCCGGTAAATTTAACAATTATATCCGGTCCCGACTTTTCAACTCCGTGTATTTTCCTACTTTTGTGTATATACTGAACCATTTTAATTCTATACATTATGAGAAAGTTTATCCATGCTCTTCTAGCTATTCTTGCCGTTTCATTCCTGGCTTCCTGCTGCGAGCAGGAACAAAAACCCTGTGGCGATGATTTCACTTTTGCTTTCATGACTGATATCCATGTCCAGCCGGAGAGAAATGCCGCCGAAGGATTTATGGCAGCCATCACCAGGGTAAATGAACTCAAGCCTGATTTTGTGATCACCGGGGGTGACCTCATCATGGATGCACTGGGTGTATCTTACGAAAGGGCAGACAGCCTGTATGATCTTTATCAGGAGCTGATAGAAAACTTCGAAATGCCTGTATATAATACCATGGGAAATCATGAGGTGTTTGGCATTTACGAAAAAAGTGGTGTCGGGCCTGATCATCCCGAATATAAGTTTGGCATGTACGAAAAACGACTCGGTGATACCTATTATTCATTCGATCAGGGTGGATGGCATTTTATTGTACTTAATTCTGTGATAGAGACTGAAGACCGTCAATATATCGGTATGATCGATGAAGAGCAGATGGCATGGATCAGCAATGACTTGCTGGAGGTGGACCCTGAAACGCCGATTGTTATATCTACACACATCCCTTTTATTACCGTATTTACCCAGATTCTGTATGGCGAATTCGCCCCGGAATATCATGGGCTGGTGGTAGAAAATGCCAGGGAGGTGCTTGACCTCTTTATAGGATACAAGCTCAAGCTTGTTTTGCAAGGACACCTGCATTACCTGGAAGCTATTGAGGTGAATGGAACGCACTTCATTACGGTGGGTGCTGTTTCTGGCAGGTGGTGGAGCGGTCCGAATGAAGGTGTTGAGGAAGGATTCCTGATGGTGCATACACATGGGGATGATTTCTGCTGGGAATATGTTGATTATGGATGGGAAGTTGAAACAACTGAATAATATGAAAAGCATTAAGATTTTATTACTGATCTCTCTTTTTCCGGTCCTTGTCTTTGCACAGGATTTGTGGACAACTCCTTTCGAGGCATCCGATGGCCTGCGTACTGCCACCTATGATGACATGGTGGCCTATAGTAAGAGGCTGGCCGAGGCTTCGCCACAAGTTACATATGAAGTGATTGGTAAGAGCGCAGGAGGCTACGATGTCCCTATCCTCATCATCAACAAAACAGCTTTGTCTTCACCTGAGGATGTTCGTGCATCCGGCGACCTGGTCATGCTCATAGAAGGTGGTATACATCCCGGCGAAGCCGAAGGTACGGATGCCATACTGATGCTTATGCGTGATATTGCCATCACGAAGGAGTATGAGCATTTGCTGGAGCATGTGACCTTCATCTTCCTGCCGGCCTTTAATGTGGATGGGCTGAACCGTATGGGACCTTATAACCGCATCAACCAGAACGGGCCTGAAGAGATGGGCTGGAGGGCCAATACGCAAAACCTGAACCTTAACAGGGACTTTCTCAAGGCCGATGCCCCTGCCATGCATGCCTGGCTGAAGATGTTCTCTACCTGGCTGCCTGATTTCTTCGTGGATTGCCACACAACTGATGGGGCCGATTACCAGTATGTGCTCACATATATGATGGAAACCTTCGGGACCATGGATCCCATGCTCACCCGATGGCAGGAGAGGGAATTCATTCCTTATGTGCAGGGGAAGATGAATGTAGCAGGCCAGATGATGAATCCTTACGTGAGTTTCCGGCGATGGCACGATCCCCAGAGCGGATTGCGCTCGGGACCTGCGCCACCACGACTTTCGCAGGGATACACCGCCATACAGAACAGGCCCGGGCTGCTCATTGAGACACATATGCTGAAACCGCATAAAGACAGGACCCTGGCTACCTATGACCTCCTGGTATTCTCTGCGGAGTTCCTGAATAAAAACCCTGATAAACTCAAACTGATCATCAGGGCTGCGGATCGAACTACAGCCGATCCTGCCTTTCGCGACAGGCCTTTCCCTATACAATGGAAAAGAGATGATACCGATAGTGTGATGGTAGAATTTAAAGGTGTTGAGTACGATATTGTCGAAAGCGATCTGACTGGCGGAAAGTGGTTTCAATACCATCCTGACAAGCCTATCACTTACGAGCTGCCCTGGTTTAATAAATCCATACCCTCAGTGGAGGTTGATCTGCCGGAAGCTTACATCATTCCGCAGCAATGGTATGAAGTGATCTACCGCCTGGCCCTGCATGGCGTGGAGGTAAAATACCTGCTGGAAGATACTGATGTTCGCGCGGAGCAGTACCGCTTTAAAAACCCACGCTGGAGCCGGAATCCCTACGAGGGAAGGTTTGCCATGGGCAATATTGAATACGATGTTTTTGCAGATACCGTAAGATACCGCCGGGGTGATGCCGTGATCGACATGAACCAGCGTACTGCAAGGGTCATCGCTCATATTCTGGAGCCATATGCGCCCGATTCCTATGTTTACTGGGGATTTTTCAGCGCCATTTTTGAACAAAGGGAATATTCCGAAACCTATGTGATGGAAGGCCTGGCCAGGGAAATGATGGAAGCCGATCCCGAGCTGAAAGCAGCCTTTGAAAAGAAGAAAGAAGAAGATCCTGAGTTCAGCAAGAGCCAATGGGGCATGCTCAACTGGTTCTATTCCAAATCACCCTACTGGGATGAGAAGAAGAATCTTTATCCGGTCGGCAGAATACTTGAAAGAGAAGAAATTGATGCGTTGAATCTTGAATAAGCTGGTATGTGGTATGTGGTATAAGGTGTGCGGTTCTTTGCCACAAACCACATACCTCAAACCTATTCTTCTGATATTGCCGTATTCACCCACACATGCGAATACCAGCACCAGCCTTTTTTGTCTTTGGAGGGGGCGGTGATGGTGTATAGCGATCGTCTTCCCGCCAGGTGATCCCTTGAAATGATCTTCACCCTGACATAATCAGGGCCTTCCTGCATCTCCGTAATACAATTTCGTTCGCCGTTTACGAAGCAT
>QMPN01000090.1 GCA_003648575.1 Bacteroidota bacterium | reverse complement strand
CGATCGTTGCCAGCTGATCGCGAAATGATGTTTTTTCTTGTTCTTCTTTTTTAAACTGTACCATGTGCTAAAGATAATGCGGAAAAAAAACAAGTAGCAACCCCATGGCTGCTACTTGATCAAAATATGTTTCAGATCAGGTCAGCGTAAGAAGCCTAATTGCATACTTCTCCCTGCGGCTCTTTGGGGTTCGGTGGATCAGTGCCTTGCAGGCTCAGGATAAAGCTTGCTACCTGCTGAATCTGGACAGGCGGAAGCTGACTTTCCCAGGAGATCATCCCCTTTTCCGGGACACCCACTACAATAATGTTGTAAAGGTCTGATATGTCGCAGCCATGGATCCAGTACTCATCGGTCATATTCGGACCAACCAGGCCCTGTCCTTCTGCCAGGTGACACACCGCACATTGGTTGTCATATATTACTTTGCCTGCCGCCATACTGGCTTCATCAGTCAATAAAGTAACTGTAGAAGCATCAAGCATGGAACCGTTACCCGGCTTGCTGTATTTCAATTTGGCGTCGGCCATTTCGATATCATACTCCTCGTGCTGTAAAACACCCCAGCCAGTCACATGATAACGTAAAACATATATTACGCTGAAGATAATGGTAAAATAAAACAACCATAACCACCATTTTGGCAGATTATTATCGAGTTCCTTGATCCCGTCATAATCATGATCTTCAATTATCTTATCACCGGTCAGCTCGTCGGTTTCAAAATGAACACCTTTATGTTCTTCCATATCTTGAAATTTTTGGTTTTATAATCCAGATACTGTGCTATTGTCATCTTCGAGGGGGATCTTCCCATTTGCCTTTACCGTTTGTTTGTCAAGTTTAAGTACATAAACCAACATGGCGCTAAAGAAAACAAAGAATATAAGCAGGGCGATGATCGTGAAGATCTCCACCCCCTCGATAGATTCCAATTGCTGTATTACTATTTTCATACTTCTAATTTATTGATCCGAAAAGGAACTACTTTGTTTGATGAATATCCACACCCAATCGATGCAGGTATGCGATCAAAGCAATGATTTCGCGATCAGCCTCTACGTTGATCCCCGATTGCTTGAGGTTATTGGCTATCTCTGTAGCCTGCTTCAAGAGCTCCTCTTTGGCGATCTCGTCAAATCCTTCTGGATATGGTACCCCGAGAGTTTGCATAACGCGAATTTTCTTTGCAGTTGTGCTGGTGTTCAGTTGATCAGAGATCAGCCAGGGGTATGCCGGCATGATCGACTGAGAACTTACACTGCGTGGATCCAGCATATGGTTATAGTGCCATGAATCCGGCTTAAACATTTTGCCGGTCTTCACACCTGAACGGCTCAGGTCGGGCCCATTCCTTTTCGATCCGTACTGGAAGGGATGATTATACACCGTTTCACCGGCTTTGGTATAATCCCCATAACGTTCGGTCTCTGACCGGAACGGCCGTACCATTTGCGAATGGCAGGTGTAGCAACCCTCACGCACATAAATATCGCGCCCCTCCAGTTCGAGTGGGGTATATGGTTTAACGCTTTCTATTGTGGGTACATTCGACTTGATCAGGTAGGTAGGGATGATCTCTACCAGTCCTCCTATCAGTATGGCAACAAGGGCCAGGATCATGAACTGTATTGGACGACGTTCCAGCCACCTGTGCCAGCCTTCGCCTTTTCCTCTTTTACCTGTAACACGTGCCAGTGCAGGAGCAGAAGTAGCTTCATTGTTCTCAAAGCTACCGGCTTTCATGGTTTTTATGACATTATAGATCATAAACAGGAATCCAACAATATAAAGGGCTCCTCCAACTGCTCGCATGTGGTACATTGGCATGATCTGCGTTACTGTTTCCAGGAAGTTTGGATAAGTAAGGAAACCATCAGTGGTAAATTCTTTCCACATCAATGTTTGTACAATGGCACCCCAGTACAGTGGGATGGCATAAAAGATTATTCCAAGTGTGCCAAGCCAGAAGTGAGTATTGGCCATCTTCCTGGAATATAATTTGGTTTTGAATATTTTTGGTATCAGCCAGTATAGCATTCCAAAGGTCAGGAAGCCATTCCAGCCCAGGGCTCCTATGTGTACATGGGCTATCGTCCAGTCGGTATAGTGGGTAAGGGCATTTACGCTTTTTAGCGACATCAAGGGCCCCTCCAGGGTTGTCATACCATAGGCAGTAACTGCCACAACCATAAACTTCAGCACCGGATCCTCACGTACCCTGTCCCAGGCACCGCGAAGGGTCAGAAGTCCATTCACCATACCTCCCCATGAAGGTGCGATCAGCATAATGGAAAATACGGTTCCAAGTGTCTGTGCCCAATCGGGAAGAGAAGAATAAAGAAGATGGTGAGGCCCTGCCCAGATATAAAGGAAGATCAAAGCCCAGAAGTGAATGATAGAAAGTCTGTATGAGTATATCGGACGATTCGCAGCTTTAGGCAGGAAATAGTACATTAGTCCCAGGTATGGTGTTGTGAGGAAGAATGCAACCGCATTGTGTCCGTACCACCACTGTACAAGCGCATCCTGCACACCCGCATAAACGGGATAACTCTTAAATAAATCAACAGGTATTGCAATGGAATTGACAATGTGAAGAACGGCAACCGTGACAAATGTTGCGATATAAAACCATACGGCAACGTATATATGACTGGTTCTCCTTTTGACGATGGTTCCTATCATATTCCAGCCAAAAACTACCCAGATTATTGCTAAGGCAATGTCGATAGGCCATTCCAGTTCTGCATATTCTTTCCCGGTAGTGAACCCGGAAATGAAAGTCAATGCAGCAGCAACAATGATGAGTTGCCAGCCCCAGAAATGGATATAGCTCAGCAGGTCGCTGAACATTCTTGCTTTACTCAGGCGCTGCAGGGAATAATATACCCCGGTAAAGATTCCATTACCCACAAATGCAAAAATGACTGCATTTGTATGGACCGGACGAATCCTGCCAAAGGTTGTATAAGCCAGATCAAAAGATAGTTCGGGCCAGATGAACTGCAGAGCAAGCAGCAGTCCCACCAGGGTGCCGATAATGCCCCAGAATATCGTGGCAATAGCGAAATACTTTACGATCCTGTTGTCATACAAAAAGTTTTGATTTTCCATACGTTAGGATTTATTTGATTTATCAGGTTTATTGGTTGAAATCTCGGCTGGCGGAAGGTCTGGAGTTGTTGCTGGTTTTTCATCCTCGAAGAGAATCCGGACAGA
The DNA here is from genome assembly GCA_003648575.1 of Bacteroidota bacterium. The sequence goes on along the minus strand of QMPN01000090.1, from coordinate 7,403 downwards.
AGGAGTGTAGTCATCATCGTATTGTCCGCTTTTAATGGACCATACAAAAGCAACCAAAAAGACGATGGCTACAACGAGACTAAACCCAATCAAGACTATTATAACACTCATATTGATACTTGAAGTAAAACAAAAATAGGATGTAATTGCCAAAAATAGAACTGATCAAACCACAAAGATGAGTTGCATAAGCTATTTAGAGGTGTTCTAAATATTATTAACTTCCTTATAAACTGAAATTTAGATGATTATAAGGTAATCAGGTATTCATATGCGTTAAATGGATGTTAGCTTAAATCCGGCCCGTTTGGCCAACAGGGTGGTGGTAATGGTCACGAATACTACAACGCTTACCGAACTCAGGGGCATGAGTATGGCTGAGACAATAGGAGTGAGGTATCCCATGGCAGCAAAAGAGATCCCAAGCACGTTATAAATGAATGAGATTATAAAACTGACATAGACGACTTTCATGCTGATTTTCGTGAATCGGATAAAGCGTGAAAGGGATGAAAATTGTTTCGACTCAAGGATGCCATCACAGGCAGGTGAAAAGTGATAAATGTCATCGGCTATGGTGATCCCCACCTCACTTTCCTGCAGGGCACCGGCATCGTTCAGCCCATCACCGATCATGATCACTTTTTTACCCTCTTCCCTTAGCTTTCTGATATATTCAAGCTTATCGCCCGGGCTTTGCCTGAACCTCATATGGTCGGCATTCTTGAAGAGTGGGAGCAAATTATTGAGTTCCGAATCATTGTCACCCGAAAGTACGAACAGCTCAAAATGATCTTCAAGATCGTTTATAACAGCTTTCAGGCCGGGCCTGTACTTATTATTGATCAGGAAATATCCTTTTTTATCATCATTGAAGGAAACATACACACGCGTGGCATATGAACCTGTTGGGATAGAGGAGCCGGTAATGAACTTTTCCGACCCGACCTTGATGAGCGTATCATCCTTGCGTGCTTCAATCCCAAGACCTGGTATTTCGACAAATGAGTCGAGCTCAATGCCGCCTGATGCTTCAATCGATCGGTAAATGGCTGTACTCATGGGGTGGGTGGAATGCCTGACTACTGCTTTTACCAAATGTAATTCATCCTGATCCAGCTGGATATTCTTGCTTTCAACACTGAAGGCATTGTTTTGTGTGATGGTCCCGGTTTTATCAAAAACTATGGTGTCGGTTTTTGAAAGCTCTTCAATAACATCTGTCTTCTTAACGTAGAAACCATTCCTGCCGAAGATGCGCATGGTATTTCCAAATGTGAAAGGAATGGTGAGAGCTAGCGCGCAGGGGCAGGCGACACTCAAAATTGAAGAAAAGGCATTGAGCACTACTGAAGGATCAACAAAGGCCCAGACAATCGCTGTTAGAATGGCCAGGGATACGATACTGATGGTAAAGTATTGGCTGACTACATTTATAACGGAACTTGTCCGTGAACCTTCGCCATAAGAATGAAGATCCTGATTCCACAATTCTGTCAGGTAGCTTTGTGATACCTCCTTTTCAACGATGAGCTCGATGGATGATCCCAATTGACGGCCACCTGCAAAAACCAGGTCCTTTCGCATTTTTGGAACCGGTGTCGACTCTCCACTGACAAAGCTGTAGTCGATATTTGCATCGCCTTTGATCAGGATAGCATCAGCAGGGATCAGTTCCTGGTTCCTGACAAGTATCCTGTGTCCGGCCTTCAGTTTTTTCAAGGGGATGATCTCTTCTTCATCATTCTCTGCCAGCACCGTTATTGCTACAGGAAAGTACGATTTATAATCCCGCTCAAAGGAGAGCGCCTGGTAAGTCTTGCCCTGGTACCACTTTCCTATCAAAAGAAAAAATACCAGTCCCGACAGTGAGTCCATGTACCCGGCCCCTGTTCCGCTGATGATTTCGTAGGCACTTCTGATAAACAATACAATGATCCCGAGGGCGATGGGTACATCTATGTTTACGATCTTTTTCCGGAGCCCTTTCACTGCAGATACCAGGTAGTCGGAAGCTGCATAGAATAGTACAGGTATGGCCAGGAACAGGTTCAGCCAGGACAGCTGTATGCGTATCGTTTCTTCCATGAAATGATCCACAGCCAGGTATTCCGGAAAGCTGAACAGCATGATATTCCCGAAACAAAATCCGGCTATGCCAAGCTTATAGTAAAGTACCCTGTTAAGCTTTTTTTCGGATTTGTTTTTAAGGTCATCAAGGGTAATCTGAGGGACATAATTGATTGATGCAAGCAGCTCAACAAGCTTGCGAAGCGAAATTTCCTCTTCCTTGAAAGTGATGGAGACTTCCTTTTTTATGAAGTTGACAGAGGAATATTTAACACCTTTTTCCAGTCGATGCAGGTTCTCTAGCAGCCAGATGCATGAGCTGCAATGGATGGCGGGGACGAAGAATTTGATCTTACTGATCCCTCCGTCAGAAAAATCCAGTAATTCCGATTTTATCTCTTCATTATCGAGATAGGCGAATTTATTGCCGATCTCATTAACATTTATCTTGATGCCGGGATGGTTTTCGATAGAATAGTACTCACAGGCATCACTTTCGCTCAGTATCTCGTACACCATTTTACAGCCATAGCAACAAAAATTCTTGTCGTTGAATACTACCGGATTGGAGCCGCAATCTTCGCCACAGTGAAAGCAAGGTATGGGAGGAGATTTTGTCATATTAAGGCTAACAAAGTTATGCGTTTTGTCGGAATGATTGATGTCATATCAGCATAAGGGCGGGAAGCACGAAAACAGCTTCACTTATATACCTGTACAAATCATTGTTTTTCAAATAATCAGACAGCCTGAAGATGATTAAAAGACATAGGGCCATCATGCCCAGGATCAGGGCGGCCTTGAGAATCATCCATGATGGATCCGTGAAAATGAGAAGCACTGAAAATGCCATAACAACTATGAGCAGCAGATGCAATAGTCGCCTTGCATGTTTTGTCCCGAAGAGGATTGGTAAAGAGCGCTGTCCTTCTGCATCATCAACTTTCATTTCTATAAGTGAAAGCATGATCAGGTCGCAGAGGGCAAGGATATAAAACAGTGCGACGATCGCCCATTCTGTCCATGATATCGTTTGTCCGCTAATGATGACGGGCCCCCAGATTCCGGCAGTATAAAAGAAGGCTACGGCTACCTCTTTTTGAAAAACAGGCAACCCCCTGCCGGGAAGGATAAATACCAGCACAAGATAAATGGCCGCCATGGATCCAAGGATAATCCCAAAAATGATGATGTCATTTGATAGATATAAAAATGATATGAATACTGAGATGAGCAGGATCAGGGAAGCAAAGAAGATGAACTGCCTGTGGTATTTCCTGTGAACCACATACCTGTCTTTGATTGCCTTATTTCCGGCCCGGAAACCATCGATCAGGTGGTCGGATGTATAGATCAGCCATACTGCCAGGGGAAGTACGATCCAGTAAGCCCAGCCCGGATCTGCCTTTAGAATCTGTGATGCCATGATTCCCCCCGCCAGGGCTCCCAGGCAAACATCGATGCTAAGCATATTGATCCAATGATAAATTCTGGAAATCAATATGCGATGCTGTTTCATGTACTCAATGTTTATGCTGGGATGTATATGGCTTCCTGCCTCATTGTTTCAATACTTTGCGATAATTTATGTAGCCCATAATAGAAACTACTGCGATGATGAGGATGGCCCAATACAGGGCAGTAGGTATTGGAATCGGATCACCCCCTCCATAGGAGTGCATCCCTGATAAAAAGTAGTTCACTCCAAAATAAGTCATCAAAACTGAGCCGAAACTGAGCAATGATGCCAGGTTAAAGGAGAAGGTCCCACCCAAGCCGGGGATCAATCGCATATGAACAACAAAGGAATATACCAGTACGGTGATCAGGGCCCAGGCTTCTTTCGGATCCCATCCCCAGTAACGGCCCCATGATTCATTGGCCCAGACAGCTCCCAAAAAAGTACCAATGGTTATCAGGAACACTCCGATGATCAGGTTCATTTCTATGATATTGCTAAGCTCTTCCAGGGTGTTACGGATCTTATTTTTATTTTTCGCGTTTACCAGGTTAATCAACAGGAGGTTGAGAAAGCCAAGCAAAGCACCTATGGCCAGAAAGCTATAGCTGGCAGTGATTACAGCCACATGTATCACCAGCCAGTAGGATTTCAATACCGGTACCAGGTTGGTGATCTCAGGGTTCAGCCAGCTCATATTCGCTACCATCAGGGTGATGGAGGCCAGGATGGCTGTAGTAGCCAGGGTGATCTTGGAGTTTTTGATGAAAATAAAACCCGACAGGAGAATTCCCCATGAAATATAGATCATGGTTTCATAACCATTGCTCCATGGTGCCCTGCCGGCAATATACCAACGCATTCCCAATCCTGCGGTATGCAGAAGGAAAGCAATGGCAATGAGGCCAACGAGGATACGTATGATCCACCGGAAACTGAGCTTTGGGTTTAATACCCTTGCAAATACAAGTATCAGCAAAATGAGGCCGAGGAGACTGTAAACAGGGAATAAACGCTTGAAAATGTTGACTTTATTATAGAGGATCTCAAGACTTGTTTTACTTTTTGCCGGCATCACCCCGCTGCCATATTTATTCTGAAATACCTTAAGGTAACCCAGGTACTCATTGGCTTTGCTCCAGTCACCACTTTGCATGGCCTCGCTCACCGAGCTGTAATACAATGGCAGGATGGTTTTTATAAAGCCTGCATCGATGGAGTCAAATACTGCACCGGCATTTTGAGCTGTATACCATTTGTTGTTGGGGTCGTCAGGCAAAGGAAAGATGTTCAGGAATTCACCTGTATATACCATGTAAATAATATTCACACGCTCATCAACTGCAATTATGTCTTTATCTACTGCATCGCGCTCAGCGGGTTTCTTATTATAGGCATCATCAACAAATTTGCTCAGTTTGTAGCTGCCGTCGTCATTAATAAAGTCAATGAAGGATGCATACTTTCCGCTGCATCCGATGTAGTTCTTAAGAATACTGTTGGATACCTTGATCATGGGGTATCCCTGCCATTGGTCGGGATCAACAAGCAGTCCGAGGAGCACCTGGTCGGAATTGAGTCCTTCGAGGCTGTTCTTACGATAAATCTTTCGTAGAATCTCAGAAGAGAGGGTATTCATTGGTTTTATCCTCCCGTCATGCCCCTGTACCAGTAGTGAGCTGAATTCAGCAGCATGTGCCTTGTCAATAAAGCTATGATTAACAGCTTCATCCAGCTCCTGTGCCTGTGAAGGAACCGAAAATGCAGATACCAATGCCATTAAGATAAGGGTGGCTGTATTCTTTTTTGCAGCATCACGGATACGTGAAGCATTGCGTGCAAGTGTACGGAAACGGCTTGAGGGGCTGAAGAAATTCAGGCTTAAGCCCAGCGTTAGAATGAAGTAACCAATATATGTGATAATGGTTCCCCACTTATCGTGGTTCACAGATAATACGGTGCCTTTCTCATCTTTGTCATAGGAAGACTGGAAAAAACGATACCCTCCGTAATTCAGCACATTATTCATGAAGATCTGGTAAGGCATTTCAAGATTTTCCGCTTTATCAATTACGATCACATCACTCTTAAATGAAGATGGGCTCATGGAACCGGGATAGCGTTCGAGGCTGAAATCCAGCAGGTGAAGCGAGAAAGGGATCTCCATTGTTTTGGATCCATAGCCGATACTAATCTTAGTGTCGTTGATAATGACTTCGGAAGGTTCGGATATCATTCCGGATGCCCCAAAAACAGCAACTTCTCTTTCGGTGCCCTCGTATTCAACTTCAAAAAGCACTGCATTTGAAACGATCTTCTTATAACGGATTTTCAGCTTGCTGTCCCCCACAGGAATGTTTGCACTGAAGCGGTTTCTCATATAAGGGGAGAAGCTGCATTCCTCATCATAATAAAGATGCTGATTGCTATCCTCTATCCAAACCTGAACATAGGGGGATATGGTAATGATCTCATTGCTGCTTTTCCCTTCCCTGATTTGCATAATGCCCTCATATCCGAAGTGCCTTGTAACAAATGCCCCTGCCAGTATCACCACAAAGGCGAGGTGAAAAAACAAAACACTGAATTTTTTCCTGCGCCAGAGGCGATATTGAAAAACACTTCCTACCAGGCTTATTGCTGTGATAAGCAGCAATACTTCAAACCACAATGCATTGTAAACGATGTCTTTCGCGGCAGATGTGCCGAGGTCATTTTCTATGAAGGTTGCAAAGGCAACAACTACGGCAAAAAGCATGAGCAATATGCCGGCGAATTTCATTGAAAAGACTGCAGCAATAACTTTTTTCATAATAGAGCTTAAAATCATATTAACAACACAAGGCGGTAATTGTTAGCTGTAAAATTATATTAATTAAGGCTAGGAGCAGGCATAAAAAAAGCCCCCGGAATCGGGGGCTTCAATTTCGTAAAGGTGTACACTAGTGATGATGTATACTTTCTTCCAGATATGGATGGTTCTTTTGCAGGAGAGGCGTTTTACTCAGGGAGTAGCCAACTACCAGTGCAAATATTCCGAGGAATCCGAGGTAAGATCCGATCTCGATAATACCGATTTGCAGTACACCGTAAGTTCCTACAATAATCTGCTGGTAAAGGTCAACCCACTGTCCAAGGATAAGGATCAGACAAATAGCGAGAACAGCATTCTTATTCGTAGAGATCTTCTTGGGTATCAACAGCAGGAAGGGCAGGACCCAGTTCAACACAAACTCACCCCAGAACAATACCTGGAAATCACCCTTGGTCCTGGGCAGATAATAAACTGTTTCTTCAGGGATATTGGCATACCAGATGAGCAGGTACTGTGAGAGCCACATATACGTCCATATTATACTGAGCACAAAGATGAACCTTGTAAGGTCACCCAGGTGTGCTTTGCTGAACCATGGAATATATCCCATCTTGTTGAGAATGATGAGGATGAGGGTAAGGACCACCAATCCATGATAAAATGCCATGACAAAATTTCTGAAAGCAAAGATGGTGGAGAACCAGTGAACATCAATTGACATGATCCAGTCGAAAGTTGCCAGTGTAAAAGTGAACGCCAGCGAAAAGATGTACACCTTCGACCAGAACTCAGCCTTTTTAAAGTATTTCATACCACCCACTCGATCTTCTTTGAGAGAAAACCTGCGGATCATCTGGGTTAAAAAGATCCAGATGGCGAAGTAAATCACATACCGAAGTGCGAAGAAAGGCAAATTCAGATAAGGGGCTTTGTGTGCGATCAATGCATCATGATCAGCCACACCTTCATGTGCCCAATGGTAGAGGTCTTCCATTCCGAATATCAAAATCGGGATCATCAGTATTGCAATGACGGGGATGATATTTCCCATGGCCTGGT
>QMPN01000089.1 GCA_003648575.1 Bacteroidota bacterium | reverse complement strand
GCTATCTTAATCCATGGAAAACAGTTATTTTTGCAGTTCAAAACCAGACGACAATGAAGAAGCTATTTCTACTACTCCTTATTTCACTTTTTACACTCCATGCTTTCAATCAGGTCATAAGTTCAGATCCGGCATTGCCGCTGGCAGATGAGGCTGTCGTAATATATTTCGATGCAACAGGAACACCCCTGGAGTCATACACAGGAATAGTTTATACGCATACAGGTTTATTGAAGAATGGAAATACTAGCTGGTCGAATGTGATTGGGGAATGGGGCGACAATAACACCCAACCCGCCTTAACACCATTAGGGAATCATGTGTATAGTCTCAACATAAGCCCAGCGATAAGGGTTTTCTATGAAGCGGCCGGAAATGATGATATTGAAAAGATGGCCTTTGTGTTCAGAAGTGATGATGCAGGAACACAAACCGAAAACCTTTTCCTGGATGTTTTTGAGTCGGGCCTGAATGTTTCGATATCTTCACCCGATTATAGCCCTTATATTGTCGCTCCCGGTGAAATTGTTCCGGTAGTAGCCGATGCAAATGGCGCAGACAGTATGCACTTATTTGTTGATGGTACACTGATCAATACCGTGGCCGGAAATAGTATTAGCCAGAATATAACTGTTGGCATGCAGCCCGACAGCAAGACCCGGATAAAAGTAGTTGCAGAAGGCGGAGGCGAACAGGTGGCTGATTCGGTTTACTGCTATGTGAAAGGTGAAACCAGTGTTGAAGCCCTTCCTGCTAATGTTCGTGACGGGATCAACTATATGGATGATGAAACCGTTGTCTTGTGCCTGTTGGCTCCCGGAAAAGAATACATATATGTAATAGGTGGGTTCAACGATTGGGAACCCAATGGTGACTATCTTATGAAGATGACTCCTGACGGGGAGCGCTTCTGGCTGGAGATTACAGACTTAACGCCCGCTTGGGAATACGTGTTTCAGTATTTTATCGATGGTGAGATACTGGTGGGTGATCCCTATGCCGACAAGATCAGTGATCCCTGGAATGATCAGGATATTTCCGAACCTACCTACCCCGGCCTGATCGATTATCCAACAGGAAAAACAACAGGTATCGCTACGGTACTGGAAACAGCCCAGGAGCCTTACGACTGGCAGGTGGATGACTTCATCCCACCGGAAACTACCGACCTGGTCATTTATGAAATGCTGATACGGGATTTTACAACCAAACATTCATATGCAGCAGTGACTGACACACTTGATTATCTTAAAAGATTAGGGGTAAATGCCCTGGAACTCATGCCCGTGAACGAATTTGAAGGCAATAGCAGCTGGGGCTATAATCCATCCTATTATTTTGCGCCTGATAAATACTATGGCCCCAAAAACCAGCTAAAAAGACTAATAGACGAATGCCACGAAAGGGGTATTGCCGTTATCCTCGATATAGTACTGAACCACTCATATGACCAGTCCCCACTGGTTCAGATGTATTTCGACGGGAATAATCCAACTGCAGATAATCCATGGTATAATGTTAGTTCAAACTTTACAAATCCGGATGCACAATGGGGGAACGATTTTAACCACGAAAGTGTATATACCAAAAACTTTGTCGATAGCGTAAACGCTTATTGGATGAGTGAATACCGCTTCGACGGCTTCAGGTTTGATTTTACCAAAGGATTCAGCAATACCCCTCATGGGAGCGATGATCCCTGGGGTAGTAATTATGATATCAGCAGGATCACCATCTTGAAAAGGATGGCGATTCAAATACGGTCGCGCAACGAAAATGCCATTGTGATCCTTGAACATCTTTCAGAAAATTCGGAAGAAACAAGTCTTGCAGACTTTGGCATGTTGATGTGGGGAAATGCTAATTACAATTATGGTGAAGCCTCAATGGCATACAATGAAAACAGTAAATCTGATTTTTCCTGGATATCTTACCAGAAGAGGGGATGGAATGATCCTCATGTGGTCGGTTATATGGAGAGCCATGACGAAGAGCGAATCATGTTCAAAAACCTGAGTTGGGGAAATGCCAGTGGATCCTACGATATTAAAAATACCGGCACCGCCCTTGACAGGATCAGGCTGGTCTCTGCTTTCTTCTACACCATCCCCGGTCCGAAAATGATATGGCAGTTTGGAGAGTTGGGATATGACTATTCTATTGATTATAACGGCCGCCTGGGCGAAAAGCCTGTTCGCTGGGATTACTATGACGACTGGAGACGAAATTATAACTATAAATTCATTGCCGCACTTATAAAATTGCGCATTGAGCATGATGTATTTGAAACCAATGACTTCGACCTTAATGTAGCCGGAGTCATGAAGAGCATCAGGCTGAACAGCACGGAAATGAATGTTTTTGTTGCCGGTAATTTTGATGTGGAGCAGGGTGACCTTACAGCAGATTTTGCACATACCGGAACATGGTATGAATACTTCAGCGGGGAAAGCCTGGAGGTAACGGATCTAACTATGCTTATTACCCTGGCAGCAGGAGAGTACAGATTGTATACAGATGTGCAACTGGAGACACCTGATATTGGCACCTCAACGGAAGAATCCAATAGTATTGAGACCGGCTCCGTTCGTCTCTTCCCGAACCCGGTTAGCGCTGATGCAAACCTGCAGATTCGCTTGCCGCAAAGTGCAGACGTTCAGATACGTATTTTTAATCTCCTGGGTGCTGAGGTTATCCAGGTGATAGACAGATCTTTAGCAGAGGGGATTCAGTATGTCGAGCTTGATCTGGAAGGCTTACGATCAGGGATTTACTTTTGCAATATCAGCTCAGGGCAATTTAGTGATACAATTAAATTCGTAAAACAGTAATCTAGCACGATTTTTGCTTATTTTTAGTAGGAGTGGGGCATGCCCCGGGTATTTTAATTGCTAATTTATGAAACCAGGAAGTTTCGTACATGTTTTGCTATTATTATTTCTAACGGGGATATGTCAGGAGAATGTTACGTCCCAGTCTGTCCAGATCAAGGGATTGAAAAGCCAGCGTCCGATCGAGAATGTTGCCATTTATAATGTAGATCATACGCGTACCGCATTAAGTAATATCTACGGCATTGCCGACCTTTCCTCTTTTAATACTGATGATACGGTGTTTTTCCAGCATACCGCTTATGAATCGATCTCCTATTCATATGAGGAGATAGGTGATGCCGGATATACTGTATTCATGGAGAAAAAATCAGTGGCCCTTGATGAAATTATTATTTCTGCCACACGTTTCGAACATGCGGCGGAAGAGATTCCGAATCGAATTATTTCAATACCTGCAGGAAAAATTAAGTTTGAGAACCCGCAAACAGCTGCCGATATGCTGGCATCTTCCAATGAAGTTTTTGTGCAAAAAAGCCAGATGGGAGGGGGGAGCCCTATGATCAGGGGGTTTTCTGCCAACAAATTGCTAATCGTGGTTGATGGCGTCAGGATGAACAATGCCATATTCAGGGGCGGGAATTTGCAGAATGTGATTGCGATCGACCCGGCAAGCCTTAGCAGAAGCGAGGTGATATTCGGACCGGGAACAGTAGTGTATGGCAGTGATGCCCTTGGTGGAGTCATGAGTTTCATGACGCTGGAACCCCATCTTGCTACAGAGGCTAAGTTTAAAACTTCCGTAAACCTTATGGCAAGGTATTCATCGGCCAATACTGAGCGTACCGGCCACCTGGATGTGACCCTGTCGGGAAAGAAATTTGCCTCCGTTACGAGCTTTTCAAACAGTTGGTTTGACGATCTGCGCATGGGGGGTAACGGACCTGATGAGTACCTGAGGAAAGATTATGTGAAAACGGAGGGACAAGAAGACATAATGGTGAACAGCAGTGACCAGTTGATTCAGCGGTATACAGGTTATAGTCAGATGAATGTGATGCAGAAATTCAGGTACAGGCCGGTGGAATGGCTCGACCTGACCTATGGCTTTCATTATTCTGAAACTTCCGATGTACCAAGGTATGACAGGTTACTTCAGTACAAAAACCCTGATACCTTGAAATATGCCAGCTGGTATTATGGCCCCCAAAAGTGGATGATGAATGTGCTGAACAGTACATTCGGTGTCAACTGCAGGATGATCACAGAACTTAAAGTAAGCCTGGCGTGGCAGAAGTTTGAGGAAAGCAGGCATAGCCGGAAGTTTGCCGACTCCTGGTATAAAAACCAGCAGGAAGAGGTAGATATGTACACGGCAAATATTGATATCGAAAAGAGGCTGGATGAGAAGAACAGGTTTTTCTATGGCTTTGAAGGCCTGTATAACGATGTGAGATCCACTGCAAATAAACGGAATTATATCACAGGCGATGAAGAGCCGACAGGAACACGTTACCCGGATGGCCGGAACGACTATTCTACCATGTCAGCCTACCTGAACTATGAACATAAATTTGATGATCGTCTGAGCCTGTTTGCCGGGATGCGTTATAGTTATGTAGGCCTGACATCAACTTTTGAGGATACTTCTTTATACCATTTACCTTTCGATGAGATTAGCATTAACACGGGTGCCTTGAACGGAAGCGCAGGTGTCAGCTGGCGCCCGTCGATCCCCTGGATGCTAAAGTTTAATCTCTCATCAGGCTTTAGAGCACCTAACCTGGATGATGTGGGTAAAGTATTTGATTCCTCACCGGGTAATGTTGTCGTGCCCAACCCAGAGCTTAAACCTGAATATGCCTATAATATTGATGCAGTTGTACAACGGAAATTTGGGGAAGCGCTGATGCTGGAACTTTCAGGCTTTTACACCTACCTGTTGGATGCCATGGTACGCCGCGACTATACTTTTAACGGGATGGATTCCATCTGGTACGATGGTGAATATTCACAGGTGGAGGCTATCGTAAATGCCGGTAGTGCAAAGATTTATGGGGTCAGTGCCATGGGATTGCTAAATATGGGCAATTATTTCAGTTTGCGTTCCAGCCTGAGCTGGGTGAGGGGAGAAGATGATGAAGGCTACGCCCTCAGGCATGTATCACCTTTGTTTGGGAACACAGCACTGATCTTTAATAAGGGGCCCTTCATCGGTGAACTTTATGCGAACTATAACGGAGCCATCCCCTACGACAGGCTGGCGCCCAGCGAGCGGGATAAGGCCTATTTGTATGCGGATGACGGTGAAGGGAACCCCTATGCACCTGCATGGTGGACATTGAACTTCAAAGCATCCTACCGTATCATAGAACAGCTCACCATAGATCTGGGCATCGAGAATATCCTCAGCCAGCGTTACCGTCCCTATTCTTCTGGTATCGCTGCACCCGGCAGGAATCTCATTATTGCTGTCAGGGCGAACTTGTAATGCTCCTTGCATACGCCACCGGAGGCTGTATGCTGTCATCAACCTTTATCTCTACAATATCAGTGTATTCGGCCAGCAAACGCGACAGCCTGCCATATTTAATACCTTTCTTGCGGATAAAGACCCCCATCTTAGCTAGGTTGGCCCAACCTTCGTCATTAGCACACTTATTGATAGCCTCAATAAGAATGTCTCCAATCTCAGATTTTTCCATAATACTCAACTTATATTATTCACGCGTCGAGAACATTGGTCAGCCTGCTCTTTGGTTCTGTAGGATAATATAACCTTGTTCCTGAGTTAATTATAGTAAATCAAAGATAAGGAAATATGAAGGCAATGTCAATATTGGAGGTGACGGAGGGCCGTATTTGATGGACAGGGCCTGATAGAATATCGAAGATATTACAAGCTGTTAAAACCCTGGTGGACTTCCAGTATCCTGGGTATTAAAGGGACTTTTTCGTCATTTTCGAGAATGATATCAGCCTTTATAATTAGTTCATTCTGAGGTATCTGTCTTGATTTTCTGGCATCAAATTCTTCTTCGGAAAGGCCGTCGCGGGATATAACCCTCGATTTAGCCAGGCTCGCCGGCGCGGTCACAAGAATGTTTTTATCGAAATGCTTGTAAAAACCACTTTCAAATAGTAAAGCGGACTCGTAAAGAATATATTTTGCTTCTGGTTGCTGATCCGCCCATTGTAGAAAATCATCCAGTACCAGCGGATGAATAATAGCATTGAGTTGCTGAAGTTTATCCGGGTTCCCGAAAACCAGGCTAGCCAGGGCTGATGCATTCAAAATATCATCTTTATTGAATACTTCCGCGCCAAATAATTGCTTAACAGCCATGATAACATCTTTGTTGCGATAAAACTTTCTGGCTTCGGTATCGGCATAATATACATTGATCCCCAGGCTCTCAAAAACCTTACAAACAGTGCTTTTCCCTGTTCCAATATTACCGGTAATGGCTATCCGTAGCATTATTTTTGGATGATAAATTCAACCTTGTCGGGATGGATCCTGCTGATACGCACATAATCGGGATACTGATCGGCCTTTACCCTGAGGAAGGTCTTTTCCATATCCCTGGCCGGGTCATAGCTAGCGCTTAATACGAACATTTCAGGTTTTACCAGTTTGTAATCCTTAATGGCGACCTGGTAAGTCAGCTGTACGGTCTCAGGAAATGTACGTATACCAATGATTCCGGTATCATCGCTGATTCCGTTCACCGGCAATTCGATCATATATTCAGTAAACTGCTCAACAGGAATGATCACCTTTACTTCAGTGTCGGAGTATTTTACTTTTTTATCCATGACAGGATAGACAATAGGAATGACTATTTCCTTTCGCTGATCGAGGTTATTTAAAGAGGTCGAAGATGTTGAAATATGGTCAAGGGTATCGATTACTGATGATGGTCCGCTGACCATAATCACTGAAGGCTGTATAATTATGCTGTCATAGAGCATATATTGAGGCTTGCAATTCAGACTCAGATCAGCTACAACAGGCAAACTTTTACTAATAATTTCCTCCAGGTCAAGATAGATGGTATCGGGTGATATATGGATAAGATTATGGTCAAAGTCGAATCGCTCATTAACTTCTGTGCTAAGCTGGCTCGAAAGGATGTAGTATTTGTTAAAGTAGCGGCTCATCTTCAAGTCTACCTGCCCCATATTGACATCGATCTCACCCCGCCTGGAGAAATATTTCACTGAGAAAAGATCACCACCATTGGCACGCATGCGAATATTAAGCCTCTCATTGGAATTATTGAGGTGTTTGTTGGCAGGTATATTGCTGAAACTTAGTGGTATGCTGATCTCTGAAACATAATCATCCGACATCTTGATCAGGAACCAGATGAAAAGGGAGATCCCGCAACAGATCAGAAATATATAGAGGTGGTTCCGGAAGTTTTTGTCCCGGGGGTTTTTTGCTCTGTCAACAAGATGGTTGAGCCGGGCGTTCAAAACTTCTGAATTAGGTTATTATTTTTGTAGTTGCTGTGTGTTCGGATTGGCAGAGAGCGCTGATTTTTCGAATACCATTTTGACCTGGTTTCCGATGTCAAGACTTACGGTCTTTTCAGCTACTTCAATGATCTTTCCGTGAATGCCGCCGATCGTTACAACTTTATCGCCTTTCTTGAGGGCTTCTCTGAATTTCCGCTGGTCTTTGCTTTTTTTCATCTGCGGTCTGATGAAGAAAAGGTAAAATACGAGCACGATCAGGATCAGTGGCAGAAAATTCATCAATGAGTTGCCTTCGCCTTCCTGGCTTCCCATCATAAGGATAATGGTATTAAGATACATAGTATTCTTGTTTAAAAGGTTATGTTAAAGGTCTTTCGGAGAAATGACCTTTGCTTTAATTCTAAGGATTGTTTTATTTGGTTGAGTATTTGATGAAACGGTGATCGATTTGTTCTGAAAACCATTTCTCCTGTGCGTATTAAAGGTAACTGTAACGACACCTTCTTCACCCGGTTTCACGGGTTCCTTGGTGTATTTTGTTGCTGTACAGCCACAACTGGCAGATACATCGCTGATGAGCAGATCGCTTCCTCCATCATTTTTAAACTTAAAGCTGAAGGTAACCATTTCGCCTTCGATCACGGTGCCAAAATCATGAAGGGTTTCTCTGAACTCCATGATGGGCAGTTCATCCATATCACCTTCTCCGGAGGCCGTAATCGGGTTGTGGATTACATCGCCAGATAGCTTTTCGCTATCATTGCCACAGGAGGCAAGCAACACAATGCTGCTGATCAGGAGGAATATGAGTTTGAAGGAATTCAATTTCATTAGAGTTACAATTAATAACTTATCGTAGTATGGTTACGGCGCCATTAAAGACATCTTCACCCAATGTCCCCTCGCATTTCAGAACATAAAAATAGGTGCCATCAGGCAGGCCGTTGCCATCCCAGTCGTTGGCGTAATCAGTGGCCTCAAATACTTTTTTGCCCCAGCGGTTAAAGATCACCAGCTGATTACTAATATAATAGTCGTTGATGGGCTGATAACCTCCGGATCCTGCCCCGAAAGCCCGGACTGATTCGTCCTCTCCAGGGGGCTTGATGGTAATGATAAAAGTATCGTTGGCACCATCGCTGTTTGGCGTCATCACATTGGGAACCAGTAGCTCAACACTGGCAACGGTGATTACGGTAATGCTGGAATCGACGCAACCATTCATCGTTGTATATTCAAACCTCACCCTGTGTTCGCCCATGGCGTCGAATGAGAAAGTCGGGTTGGGCAGGTTTGAACTCGCTCCGCTTTCCAATAACCAGAAGTAATTAGTAAGACTGATCGAATCTTCAGAGAGATTTTCGTACCAGAAGGTAATCCTCGGGTCCTGGATATAAGTCGTGGTATCTGGTGTGGTTATCACTTCAGGCATTTCCCATACTTCCACCCAGTAATTGGTGTCGAAGCGGCAACCAGCATCATCATATATATGAACGCCTATGAATCCTTCGCATAAGCCGATGGCATAGCTGGAATCGCCGGGATCAACATTGGGGGTATCCCATTCAATGTCAAGTTGGCCGGTGCCGCCGGTAGCCGTTACCCTGACCTGGCCTTTACAATCGCCACCCGGGCAGCCTTTGTTCTCCTGGTTCTGTTCGAATTCTACATAAATGCGTGGGTACATATCCAAACGCACCGAATCCGAGCAGCTGTTTATGTCGTTGTATATCTCAACCGTATATGTTTCGGAGCGTGGCATGATTACCCGGAGGTTATACAGGGTATCACCGGTGTTCCACAGATAACGGTAGTTCGTTTCGTCCACTACCAAAAAGAGCGTATCCTTATAACATAAACTGTCGGATTCCTGCATGATCTTGGCACGAATGGTATTGATGTAAATAGCAGATTCATCGATCTGACCACCACTTGTACTGGCAGCAACATCATAGGTTCCGTTATCGGTAACCTTGATCATTCTGCTGGTAGCTCCGGTATTCCATGAATAGGAGGCGTAGTTTGCTCCGGCATCCAGAACGATCGTATCAATATGGCAGAAGCGGGCAGTGTCACTCTGAAAAACGTAGGCTGTGTCATAAACCTGTCCCTGCAGGAAGTTTGCAGATATGATCAGCGAGATGAGAATGAAAATCTTTTTCATGATAGCCCTGTTTCCTGTTTTTATTGTACCAGGATTTTGAACGCCAAAAGTACGAATAAATTGTAAATAAATATTATTTAGGTTTCGGGCTTTAGGACTAAGGTATCAGCTTGAGTGATGATATCCTATTGATTAGTGATTAGTTAAGATTGGTAGGGTAGAGTTCTGAAGTCAGATATATCGATTTTTATCATTTCCAGGCTTCACTAATCATTAGGATATGATTAATAGTCTTTCATTTTCGGTGAAACTGAAAGTTTTGTACATAAGAATACTTTTTTCATATATTTGCTCTCACAAGACATTATTTAACTAAACTTATCCACATTATGAAAAAACTATTACTTTTTACAATTGCTTTCTGCCTGATCGCGGGAACATCATTCAGCCAGATCACTTATGGCCCAAAAGCAGGCTTGAACTTTTCCAAGTATGCAACGAGTTTCAAAGATACCGATGAGGAACCTTATCTTAGTATGAGGACAGGTATGTCACTCGGTGCTGTTATGGATATGGAAATTCTTGATTTCTTATCATTTCAACCCAGCGTAATGTTCAGTATTAAAGGGACTGGACATAACCTGAAAAAAAGAAGCGAAAACAGTGAGAATCACACTTATGACGGCTATGATCGTGACAGAGTAAGCTACATTGAAATACCTCTTAACTTTGCTGGTAAGATGGAGCTGGGGCCGGGTACAGCCCAGGTCTTTTTAGGACCCTATTTTGCGATGGCAATTTCCGGAAGGAACTATTATGATTATACAGTGACAAGGAAAGATGGTACCACGGATACGGAAAAAGGAGATACTAAAATTGCATTCAAGGGTTCCGTTAGTGAATCAGATACAGAAGTTGATGGCGTGGGTTCATTCCAAAAACGAATGGACTTCGGTTTCGATATTGGTATAGGGTACCAATGGAATTCATTGCTGTTTAACTTGGGATACCAGATGGGATTGGTCAACCTACAGCCTGATTATACTTTTATTGAAGGTTTTGATCCGTCTGATTATAAATATTCAAATCGCTCCATATTTTTTAATGTTGCATGGTTATTCGGAACGGAGTAATATTTAATTACATATCTTAAAAGAGGCTGTCTCAAAAGTCCTTCAGATGGGTCATTTCGACTGAAAGGAGAAATCTAAATACTTGTTATTCTGAG
>QMPN01000088.1 GCA_003648575.1 Bacteroidota bacterium | reverse complement strand
GCATTCCAGAACAATTACAGTACCCTCTTTATTGGTTACTTCAAGTGCATCATAAATATTCGGAAGATATGACTCATTATCAAAGGCTACATCAACTACCGGACCGATAACCTGTGAGATAACGCCTTTTGCTTTTTCGCTCATAATATTCAGGGAAATTTTTCGCAAAGATAAAATATTATATGATTCTCTGTGAGCCGGGGAAGGGTTTTTTTAGAATTTTTCCAAATAAGCAATTCAACTAATGCCCATAAAGCCTCGTAGCCATTTTGGCTAAAGGGAAGCAAAAGTGCATTTAATTATTTCTTAAAAAACTTCCTCTGGAAAACGATCAGTATGATCACTCCCGTGGTTATAGCCGAGTCGGCAATATTAAAAACAGGACGGAAAAAGATAAATGAGTCGCCCCCTTTCCACGGAAACCACTCCGGATAGGTTCCATACAGGATAGGAAAGTAGAACATATCGACAACCTCACCATGAAGGAACCCTCCGTACCCTCCGCCCTCAGGCAAAAAGCTTGCAATGGTATGAAAGCTGCTCTGTGAAAATAGCAGGCCATAAAACGCACTGTCGACAATATTGCCGAGTGCACCGACAAAGATCAGTGAAATACTAAAGATCAGGCCTTTGTTTGAGCGCATCCGGGACAGATAGAAAAGATACCATCCAATGATAATGATAGCAATTATCCTGAAAATGCTGAGTGCAAGCTTGCCAAATCCACCACCAAGGGTCATTCCGAAAGCCATGCCTTCATTTTCCGTAAAATGTATCAGGAACCAGTTACCAATAACAGAATACTCCTGCCCAAGGTACATATTGGTTTTGATCCAGACCTTTAAAACCTGGTCAATCAGCAATACAATGAAAATGGTAAGGATGATTATATAAGACCTTTTCACAATATATTCCAGGTTATCAGAAGTGTATATAATAAATAATGAGAATTGCTGCCGGAATATTACTTATACTGATTCTTCTTGGCATCAATGCTGAGTGTAGCATGGGGTACGCTTCTCAGGCGCTCCTTAGGGATCAGTTTTCCGGTTGCCCTGCAAATACCATAGGTTTTATTCTCGATCCTGACCAATGCATTTTGCAGGTTCTGAATAAATTTACTTTGCCTTGCTGCCAGTCTGCTATTCTCCTCTTTAGAGAGTACCTGATAGCCTTCTTCAAGCACCTTAAAGGTTGGAGAAGTATCGTTAGTACCATGCTCATTGGCATTGGTGTATGCCTCGGTAAGCAACTCCAGATCGTTGCGGGCTTTTTCCAGCTTATTATCAATAATCGCTTTGAATTCCGCAAGTTCCTCATCGGAATACCGTGTTTTTTTCTCGTCTTTGTTTACCTTCTTTGCCATAACTCCTACTATTTAGAATTACACAATCAGACCTTCTCTATTATAATACGTGCCTCAAGCTTGTCTGCAAGTTCAACCCGGATAATTTGGTCTTCCGGTAGCTCTTCTGTCAGATCAAGTGATTCGGTCAGGGTCTCTGAACAAATATAGTCATAATTGTTCTGGATTGCTTTACTTATTTTACTGTTTTTTTCAATTTTCAGGATGATCTTGTCTGTCACCTCAAAACCTTTGTCTTTACGAAGGTTCTGTATCCTGTTCACGAGGTCACGGGCAATGCCTTCCTCTATTAATTCCGGTGTCAGGGTAACGTCGAGGGCCACGGTTAAATTGCCCATTCCGCTGAGCAGCCAACCGGGGATGTCCCGGGTAATAATATCAACATCACTTAAGAGTATCTCCACTTCCCGGCCATCGATCTCTATCATGCACTTTTCGTCATTCTCTATCTTTGCAATATCCTCCTGCGTGAATGCATTTACTGCAGTAGCGATCTGCTTCATCATCTTGCCATATCTAGGGCCAAGGGCCTTAAAATTGGGCTTAACACTTTTTACCAGAACACCGGTAGTATCCTGCAAGTATTCAAGTTCTTTAACATTCACCTCGGAAAGAATAAGGTTTTCAACAGCTTTCAGTTGTTTCTCAAACTTTTCGTCAAGCACCGGGATCATGATCTTGTTCAGAGGCTGCCTTACCCTGATATTTGACTTTTTCCTCAGCGACAATACCATAGATGAGAATTTCTGCGCTATCTGCATGCGCTCTTCCAGGTCCTTATCGATCATACTGTCATCTTTCTCCGGGAATTCAGTCAGGTGAACAGAATCCATGCTATCCTTTCCGGTAACTTCATTCAGATCGATGAACAAGCGTTCCGTGTAGAATGGTGCTATGGGTGCCGAAAGCCTTGCTACCACATTCAGGCATTTGTAAAGGGTCTGATAAGCAGATATCTTTTCACTGCTGTACTCCCCTTTCCAGAAACGCCTTCTGCTTAGCCTTACGTACCAGTTGCTGAGGTGATCGTTCACAAATTCCGCTATGGCGCGACCGGCACGGGAAGACTCATAATTATTATATGCCTCATCCACAATGTCAATGAGGGTATTCAATTCTGAAAGTATCCATCGGTCGATCTCAGGCCGCTTATCTGCCGGAATATCATCCTCAGCATAGGCAAAACCGTCGATATTTGCATACAATGCAAAGAAGGCATATGTGTTATAAAGAGTGCCAAAGAACTTCCGTTGTACTTCCCTTATATTGTCACTATCGAATTTCAGATTATCCCAGGGCTGGGAGTTGGTCATCATATACCATCGGGTGGCATCCGGGCCATACTGCTGGATCGTATCAAATGGGTCCGCGGTATTGCCCAGCCTTTTCGACATCTTATTTCCGTCCTTATCGAGAACAAGACCATTGGCAACGCAGGTTTTATACGACACACTATCGAAAAGCATCACAGCAATGGCATGGAGTGTAAAGAACCATCCCCTGGTCTGATCAACACCCTCGGCAATAAAGTCAGAGGGGAAGTAGTTTTCCAGGTGTTTATTCTCAAAAGGATAATGGAACTGGGCATATGGCATGGCCCCGCTGTCGAACCATACATCGATCAGTTCGGGTTCACGGAACATCTTCTTTCCCGACGGTGAAACCAATATGATATTATCAACAAACGGCCTGTGCAGGTCGAAAGTGTCATAGTTTTCCTTCGACATATCACCCTTCCGGTAGCCTGCCATCGGGCTTTTATCCATATAGCCGGCTACAATCGACTTTTCAACCTCTTCGTTCAGCTGATCGGCCGAGCCGATGCATATTTCCTCTGTCCTGTCTTCCGTAACCCAGATCGGCAATGGGGTCCCCCAGAACCTGGACCTTGAAAGGTTCCAGTCGACCAGGTTTTCGAGCCAGTTACCGAAACGTCCGGAACCTGTAGATGCCGGCTTCCAATTGATGGTTTTATTGAGCTCCATCATGCGATCCTTATAAGCTGTGGTCTTAACAAACCAGCTGTCGAGTGGATAATACAGGATAGGCTTATCAGTCCGCCAGCAATGTGGATAGGAGTGCTCATATTTTTCAGTTTTAAATGCCTTGTTTCCCTTCTTGAGCTTTACGATGATATCGATATCCACAGGATCAGCAGCATTTTCAGGATCGTAATCCGCTGCGTATTCATTTTTTACATAACGGCCGGCAAATTCTCCCATGGCTTCAACAAACCTGCCTTGCTTGTCGACCATGGTCAGTGAACCAATGCCATTTTCCCTGCCTACCTTGAAGTCATCCGCACCAAAGCTCGGTGCAATGTGTACGATGCCGGTACCATCTTCAGTGGTAACAAAATCGGCAGTCACTACCCTGAAGGCATCCCCGTCTTCTGGTTGGGCATAAGGCAGCAATTGTTCATAATTGATACCTGCCAATTCTGCCCCGCTATATTCACCAACCACCTTAAAAGGAATTGCTTTTTGTCCCGGTTCATATTCATTCAGGCTTAATTCAGCATTTTTTTCGGAGAAATAGCTGCCAAAAAGGTCTTTGGCAACAATCACAGTGATCGGCAGGCCGGTATAAGTATTATATGTCTGCACCAGCTGGTATTTTATCTTTTTCCCAACAGCCAGGGCAGTGTTGGAAGGAAGCGTCCAGGCTGTAGTGGTCCAGGCCAGGAAGAATAAATCGCCATGAGTGTTCCTGAAGAGGAAGTCTGACTTTTCATCCTTCACCACCTTAAATTGTGCAACAACAGTAGTATCCTTAACGTCACGGTAGCATCCGGGGAGGTTAAGCTCGTGTGAGCTCAGGCCGGTTCCTGCGGCGGGTGAATACGGTTGTATGGAGTATCCCTTATAAAGAAGCTTTTTGTCATACAGCTTCTTCAGCAACCACCATACCGTTTCAATATATTTGTTATCGAAGGTGATATAAGGGTTATCCAGATCGACCCAATAGCCCATTTCCACTGTCAGCTCATCCCATTGGTCTTTATATTTCATCACCTCGGTACGGCAGGCCTGGTTATAATCTTCCACACTGATCTTGCTGCCGATGTCTTCCTTGGTAATGCCCAGGGTTTTTTCAACGCTGATCTCCACCGGTAATCCGTGGGTATCCCATCCCGCCTTGCGTTCAACAAGGAATCCTTTCTGCGTTTTATAACGACAGAATATATCTTTAATGGCACGTGCCATCACGTGATGGATGCCCGGCTTTCCGTTGGCTGAAGGAGGGCCTTCGTAAAAAATAAATGGCTGATGGCCTTTTCTTAAGTCAAGGCTTCTCTTGAAAACCTCATGATCTTCCCAATACTTATTGATCTCCTTACCGGTTTCGGTCAGGTTGAGTTGTTTATATTCCCTGTATTTCTTTGCCTTTGACATTATTATCGTCTGCTTTTAACGAGGGGCAAAAATAGGAAAAAATATGATATTATCGCTATGTATCAGTATAAATTGACAGATACTGGATACTGGTTACTGGATGCTGGATCAGGAAATTAGATAGAAAATTTCCAGGCACAGAAGTATTCTTCCGGATGGGGGTCGGGCGGACAGGCGATACATTCTGTTTTTATGCGGGCATCGATAGCCTCAACAAAGGTGGTGTATTCCACCAGGCCACCTGATTTACAGGGATAATCATCCAGCCCTTTGCGTTTACGGGCGATTTGCACACGGCATTCGTTCATCCTGAAGACAAAGCTGTTTTCAGTTTCCTCGGTAAACGACTGCTTATTTACATAGGCATATAAACGGAACTGCAAGGCTCTTTTGAGTCCTTCCAGGCCGGCCTGTTCCGGTAAGCCCAGGATGCGCTTGATCGACCATGCCTCAAAAGGGGAAAATTGTGCCCATGCACTATCGTTGCAACGCTTTGCCTCATTCATACCATATTCAAACTCCACAGCCTGGAACCATACGCCGTCATTTGCCAGCCAGTTAATAGCGGAGCCTTCCATAAGCTCGTCCAGCTTATCTTCCGGAAGATCCAGCATAGGTTTGGGAACACCATCCTCATTTTCAAAGCCAAGGATCTTGCCCAGGCGTTTCATTTGAATGTAATAACTCTTTTGCCAGGCGGCGTCAAGGGCTTTATATGCTTTTTCACGACCCATCTGATGCTGCACTTCTGCAAACCAAATGGCATGGTGCATCATGGTACGGTGAAAAAAATCAAGTATGAGTTTGGCCTTTTCTTCTTTTGATATCTTTTCTATCTCCATTATTATCGTGATAATTCGTGTTTAAATATCGTATCCGTTAGTATTGATGTAAGGATATCTGTGGGCACGCCTGTATCATAATTATTCAGTATCTCCCTGACCATATCCCTCATATCTTCTTCCTTCTCAGTCTTTAAAACAACATCCTTCAACTCTCTGAATTGCGATCCTTTAAGTTCATTCTGCAGAGCTTCTATGATGATGTGGAAGAATTTATCGTCTTCATCTGCCCTTTCGGGAAGGCCAAAGGCCTCAAGCTCCTCAATAGAAGCTTCCAGGATCTTTCTGCCCAGTTTCTTACAACTATCGAGGTATGACGATGAGCCGCTGGTGTCGCGCAGGGCCCATGAAGAGTAATCATATTCGATGCTTTCGATCTGCCGGATCTTTTCAGAAGTATCTCCGAAGATGCGGGCGAGCATCACAATAGTGAATTTTTTCCAAGCCTCCAGGTCAAAATCTTTGATATCCAGGCGCTCGATTTGCTTCTTTAAAATAGTGATTTCCTTTTTTGCCATGATTATGTAGTTACTGGTTACTGGTTACTGGTTACTGGTTGCTGGTTACTAGCTACTGGTTACCAGTGACCAGTGACAAGCTGCCAGTAGCAAGCAAGTAAAATTACTAAATTCGTTTTGAACAGAGCCCATTTATTTCTATCTTTGGGAGAAAGGCCTTGAGTAGAGGCTTATAACAACCCAAAAAACAATATGATTAGAGGCCGGCATAACCCATGTTATGTTATTGCAGCATATGTGCTTGCAATGTTGTTGCTGTTATCGGCAACCCCCTTCCCTCTTAAGGCCGCCAATCAAAAAAGCCAGATTGTTTGCTTTGTGTACCACCGCTTTGGTGATGAACGATACCCTTCCACAAACATTCGAACTGATGTATTCAGGGAGCAACTTGCTTATCTGAAACAGAACAATTTTACCGTCTGGACCATGGGGATGGCCGTTAATGCCATTCGCAACGGTGACGTCGTACCTCCCAGGACCGTGGTGCTTACAATAGATGATGGGTATCGTTCCTTTTATGAGAATGGAATGCCCTTATTGGAAGAATTCGGATATCCGGCCACACTCTACATCACTACGGCGAATGTTGGTAATCCGGACTTCCTCAACTGGCAGCAGATACTGGAATCCCAGCAAAGGGGGATTGAGATCGGCAACCACTCGCATTCTCACGGGCATTTTCTGAATGCTGATTCTGACGAGGAACGTAAAAGCCTGTTTATCTCTGACCTTGTTACAGCTCAAACCTTGTTCAATGAACATCTTGATTTAACACCTGTACTATATTCATATCCATACGGTGAATATGACGATGTGCTTGAGGCAGTATTGGAGGAAGCGGCATATATATCAGCCACCGCTCAGTATTCCGGTGTATTATTTAAAGAATCAAACCTGTTTGAGATCCCGCGCTTTCCAATGGGCGGTCCCTTTGCCACACTTAAGGGCTTCATCCAAAAATCTCAGATGAACCCCATGCAAGTGATAAACAAGGAGCCGGAGGGAGTAGTGATGCAACAGAACCCGCCAATGATGGTGATCACCCTGAATAGTAATTGCATCGATGCCGAAAATCTGCAATGTTTCGTCGATGGCAACCGCAACTGCATCATGGAACTGCAGGAAGGGCCCGACTTCGTGCGATTGAAAGTTATTTCCCGCGATATGCTGTATGGCAGACGATCATTATATACCATTACCGCTCCCTCAAAAGATGGGAAGGGCTGGTGTTGGTATAGCCATGTTTGGGTAAATACGGGGGTTTCAGAGGACTGAAACGGTGCGGGGGACAGGGGACAAGGGACGGGGTGCGGGGAGTGGGGAATTTAATAATACCGCGTCCCTCGTCCCCCGTCCCCCGAACCAATCAAATTCATATCATCATTCAAAGTATAATCCATCCACATCCTGCCTTTCCAGGATCTTTCCCACAGGATAAAGGTTCTTCTTCTCATCCCAATAAGGTGTTTTGGCGTAAAACCAGTTGAGCATGCCCCATTGTGATTTGCTGAAATCGGGGTCTTCTTCTTTTTTCTTTTCAAATTCAGCTTGCAGTTCAGGATCGGCTTCAATCATTTCCCTTGCAAGTTCTTCCATCACATAGGTTTCGGAGTATTCCTTTTGCTCAAATATGGCTGAAAAGAAGCCCCAGTAAACATATGAGTCAGGTGCTTTGGGCTCAAGGATATTAGCAATGACCATAGCGGTACGCTGATTCATGTCAACGATGGCAGATCCTTTAAGAAAGCTGACCGTGTCACGAAAGGCTTCATATTCGATATTATTCATGGTGAATCGACCTTCATAAGGCCCTCTGCCCCATTTGGGGTCTGAGAAACGATATTGCTCAACCCAGATATCTGTGTCTTCAAGCAGGTAATTGATCTCCACACCATGTAGGGCCAGGCGGTAGATCACCTCATACCATTGCTGTGGAATGATGTAGGCTTCAGGCAGATCGACAAGGACAGAAGGGACAGACCTGTTAAACCACGGCAATTCAAATGTCACAGGCTTTTCAGGATGGTATTGGAACCACTTTCCCCCTGTCAGGTCGCTTTCAATGATATCATATTCCACTCCCTTAAACTCCACCATCACGCTGTCGCTATCGTCCCTGGTCCAGCGAATGGGGTATGGCCTGTCGCGGAAGGCAGCATTAGCAGTTGTTTCATCAGCCACCTTGAGGATCAGTTTCAGCTTTTCTGGATTCCTGTTCAGAAATTCGGCTGAATATACCAGCAATGCATAGGTAGCCTCCGTCCTGTCCTTGTGGGGTTTCAGCATATGTGTTTCTATCAACAGGCCGGGCCTGTTTTGAATGGCTGTATAGCCTTGCGAAAGCCGGGGCGGGGCGGGGCCTGACCTGAGTCCGCTCTGAGGATCATGCCAGCGGCGGAAACTGACATACGGGAACATAAGGTGGTTGGAGATATCCATCTTCCCCTGAACATAAGGGAGAAATTCCCTTTTCTGCCAGCGTGTGAGCATAGGATCCATGGTGCCAAACACTTCCATGGCGTAGGTGAGCACATACTGGTAATCAGCACCATCAGTGGTATGGCAATCGATGAAGAAATCGGGTAGCCAGGTACTGAACATCTTCAGCCATGCATGCATCTCAGGTGTATCGGCCTTAAGGAAATCCCTGTTGAGATTAAGATTTTGTGAATTGGCACGCCATCCCATCTCCTCCGGGCCATTCTGGTTGATACGGTTGTAGGGGCCAAAGCGGTTTAGCCCGTCCACATTGAAGACAGGTAAAAATATAAAGGTCACATTGTTGAGCAATGACTCATATTCCTTCGTGATCACGATATCACGCATCAGCATGAGGATAGCATCGATCCCTTCGGCTTCGCCGGGATGGATGCCCCCTTCTATCAGCATTACCACATCGCCGGAGGCGCGGACATCTGCAGGTGCTGACAATCCTGTTTTGTTGATGATCAGGATGGGGATCTCATATCCGCCTGCACTTATGCCAATAACTTCATAAGTTACCTGTGGAGACGTTTCAGCAATACGTTTGCTATATTCGATTACTTCAGCATAGGTGGCAGTTTGCAAGCCCATGGAAGCTTCAAATGGAGTGGTCCAGGATATTTCCTGGGCAGAAAGGGATAGAAATATAATGGCAGCAAAAATAAAAGAGCTTAAGTGCTTCATATTAAATAATTTATATTAGGGTTGCCAACCCTAATAAGGTTGGCAACCCTATTTTATTCAACTTCCCAGCCGAAATCTACATACTCCCAGCAGAAGTCATCCCCATGTACGTTCACCATCAGGAAACCTTCTTCCACATCGTGGTTGGCGCCGCTCCACCATCTGCCAGAAACGGCTCCAACGGTGATAAAGTGTGTACCATAAACCTGAATATCCTCAAGGTAGTGAAGGTGTCCCTGCAGAACGATCTTCAGGTCGTGGCCGGTAAAAATATCCAGTACTTCACGGGCATTTTCAACAACAAGTCCATGATATTCCGGTGCATATTCACCGTAAATAATCTGTGTATATACAGTGATAAAGGGGATATGTGTAGAAATAACGATCGGAGTTTCCGGATCCACCTCAAGCAGGTCGCTTTTTATCCATTCCATTTGCTCCTCATCGATCATTCCGATGTAATGTCGGTCCTCAGTTTCCTGCACTGAGTTCAGCACAATGAAATGCCAGCCTTTATGATTGAAAGAATAATATGTTTTCCCCAGCCTTTTCTCAAACATTCCAAACCTGTAATCGGGATGATCAGGCATGATGCCGCTTTTTTCGTAAATACCAAAGACTTCATGGTTCCCAATGGTATTATATACCGGCATATTAAAATCACCCGATACTTCTTCATAAAGAGCATACAGGCTGTCGGCCCTATCGAAAGAAACCCCCAGGGCATCCATGATCAGGTCACCTCCGGTGATCACAAAATCCGGTTTGAGGGCATTGACCTCAGCAATGGCAGCCCTGAAGCCCTCAGTAGCATTTTGTTCAGGTTGCACATGGATATCTGTCATAAATGCGAACGAAAAGCTCTCCTCTTCACAACTTGATTTTGGTTGCTGAGAACAACTCAGCAAGATAAAACCGGCAAAAATGCTAAGAGCTAAATAGGATAATTTTTTCATGATGGAGTAATATTTAAAAAGTATTGATTAACACAAAAATAGAAAAAATACATGTATTTCAGGTGGTCAGGCAACAGATAATTGCTAAATTTACCGATCCATTAAATATTTCCAACTATGCTTAAAAGACTATCAGGACTGTTTGCAATATTGTTTTTTGCAATCTTAGTCCATGCAGACCCGGTCAGTGAATTGATAAGGAGTTCCGGTGATGCCGCAGATTATCCCGGTGCCGGCAAACTTATCATTTTCGACAGTACATTTTCCGATGTGCAGGAAACAGGGCTGACCTTTGTTTACACCCATCGCTTGTACAAGGTATTGAATGCCAAAGGGGCGCTCGACCTGAGTACCATTACCTATGGCTATGACCCTTTGTCGGCCTATGTAGAGATCAGGAAAGTGATAATCCACAAGCAAAGCGGTGAAACATCAGAGCTTGACATCAATATGGTGATGGATTATCCTGCACCTGC
>QMPN01000087.1 GCA_003648575.1 Bacteroidota bacterium | reverse complement strand
CAATTCAAAGGATTTTTCAATCTCCGATGTCAGTGCCTGCATCACAGTAGTAAATTCACCGAATACCTGTGTACTCATCCCACTTGTCCTTACCCTGAGGTCTTCATACTGGTTCATCCTTTCGATAAATCCTTTTATGGGAGGGATGTATTCTACATTGAGCGGATAGTAGCTGATCTCAACAGATGTGTTCATTGAAAAGGTGTTAATTAGTGTTATATTTACAGCAAAATTAAAATAATCCCTGATGGGAGCGCATTATTATACCGATAACCATAAATAACCCATACCGTATGAAAAAAAATGGCATCAAATTACTGGCTTTAGCTTTCTTTGCCTTCCTGTTAAGCAGTTGCCTGACAGTTGAGAAAAAAGAGTATAAATGGGAGATCACCGGACCCAATTCCGGCACGCTCACCATCACTTATATCAACATCCTGTCAGATATGGATGACACCCTCGATGTATCCGGTGAGGATTTTGAGGAGGTGCTCAGTAGCTATCTTTATGGCACATACATAGATGACCATTTTCCAATGGCAAAAAACATCGAAAAAAGACTTTTTGCCAAGGATAACCAGCTTTGGGGAGAGGTGATCATGGAATTTGACGATCTTCAGGCTGTGCACCTTTACCAGCATGAGAAAAAAGGCTCGTATATGTTTTGTGTGAACACCGCAGCTGATACGGAGAGCTATGAGGAATCCAGTGGGGAATTTGGAGGAGATTATATGCCGGTGGTATTCTGGAATGGCAAAGATAAGGACCTAACGCTTACCACCCTGGTGCAGGAGTTGGATGAGAGCACGCTGAGTTTGATCGGCGAGTATTACAAATGGAAAGAATAAAATAAAAAAGCCCCCCGAGCACTCAGGGGGCTTTTTTTTAATTGTTTCGGGCTCTCCCTCTATGTGGTGGGGCAACGCCCTTAGCATCGGGTGCTTTTTCCCTTCCGCGAAATCTCTCCATAAGCTGCCTGCGGAACTTGTCCTCAGCTTCGTATAGCTTAAGTACCTTGACTGGTGACAGGATATCTAAAAACTTCTCTTGATACTCTGCCTTAAGATCAAGAAGATTTTCTTCTAAGGTTAAACGTTGCTTCATAATTTCCAGCGCTTCATCATCTGTGGGCTCAGGCCTTTCTTCCTTGCCCCGGAAGCGGTTCATCAGGTTATGAGTGATATCCTCTTTTTTCGCTTCCATCTCATTGTAAACGGGCCAGAATTTCTCAGCCTCCTCAGGTGTCAGTTCAACTTGTTCGGTAATGAAGGCGATCTTTGAGGTTTTGATCTTTTCACTCATTTCTTTCCTGTGCCTGTCCTTTGTTTCCCGTTCTTGGTCACCCTGTGCCTGCAGGGGCATAGAGTTCATAAGAATGGCAGTCAGAAATAGCAGGGCTATTGATATTTTCATCGTTTTCATGGTCTCTTTTTTATTTAATATTCATTTATTATACGATATTCGATATGGTTTTCTGCCAGCAGATATTCCATAATGGCTTCATCAGAAACATTATCCAGATCATCGTTTATCAGTTGGATGCTATTGAGTGATTCAACATCGACTAACGACATAAGGTATGCCTCTTCCAGGTCAGCTAAACTATTGATGGTATTTTGATAGCTGTCGATCATGCTGAATTCGTTGTTTGTCTCAATAGTTGTGCTTCGCCTGCTGAATACCAGGGTGATCACCAATGCAGCCATAAGAAAAATGGCAGCGGCTGCGGCAATTCTTCTGAAGTTACGACGAAACAAGAATCCGGGTTCAGGTGCATGCCTGATCGATTCCAGGGCCCTGGTGGGCAGATCCTCGAAATAGCCATCGGGTAACTCGTATGGCATACTGTTTCCGAATTGATCTTTCAACTTCCGGTCTACTGTATTGTAGTGTATGTGCTTTGTGGTGTTCATTTGTTGTTTTGACCGTATTAATCCCATATGGTTTAATCCAGGAGTAGCTGTTTTTCTATTTTTTTTACTGCCAGATGGTATGATGCCTTCAATGCTCCGACTGATGTTCCTACTACAGCCGAGATCTCCTTATATTTCATCTCATCGAAATACTTCATATTAAATACCAGCCTTTGTTTGGCAGGGAGCATGAGTACTGCTTTCTGTAACTTTCGGCTGATTTCATCTCCACTTACCAATGGGGAGTTGTCGATCAGATTGCTCAATTCAGTGCCCCCATCTTCATAAGGAACCGATCTTGTACGTTGTGCTTTTTTAATAAAGCTAAGGGCTTCATTGGTGGCTACCCGGTAAAGCCAGGTATACAATTGGGAATCCTGCCTGAACTTTCCTATGCCACTCCATACCTTGATCAGGGTATTCTGCATCACATCATCGGCATCTTCATGATCGATCACCATACGGCGTATGTGCCAGTAGAGGCGTTGCTGGTATTTCTTCAACAGCAGAGAAAACCCTTCCTCCCGGGAATGAGTTTCATTACTTAGCTGAAGTATTTTACGGTCATCTATCACTTACAGTAATATTTGTATACTACTTTGATAGTAGAATTATAAAAGGGTTTATTATACTTTGAAAATTCGCTTCGGGAGGGATTACCTCATATCAACAATCTCGACATCCGGATAGTCAGCAGGGTCGAATGTGAAGTCCTTGTCGTCAACTTCAATGTCGGGGCTGAACTTATCGATCTTATAATGGATCTTACCCCCGTTTTTGTCATGGATGGTAATCTCAGAGAACTGTTTTTTGTCGGCATTGATCACCACATCCAGTTTGATCCATTTCTTGCCCTGCTCAGGCTTGAGTTCGATGCGCTGATAGTTTACGCCATCAACCTGGTATTCTTTTTCCAGCTTGGCTTTATAATCGTCATTATAGGTGGTCAGGAGCTTTGAAGGTGTGATGGACTCATCATCTTCTTCGATGGCGTTAATTTGCACTTCCCAGGCATCTTCAATATAGGTCCACATGGTTTCACCATCGCAGATCACCTTCTGGCCTTCAATGTCGAGAATATACTTATCCCCGCTGAGGATCAGTGATCCAGGCTCGCTGATCTCATCAGCACTGCTAGGATCTTCATAAGTAAAGGTAAATTCAATTTCGACCGATTCGTAGGACTGCGTCTTAGCGGTGATCTCCTCAATAATGGCCTCTGCCTTTTTAGATTGTGAAAAAACACCGGCAGAAATGATTATACTGAATATGAATATGATTGCTTGTTTCATCTTATAACTCATTGGGTTCATTTAAACTCTTCAAAAACTGGTCCAAACTGTGTTCATCCAAGATTATTACTTCCCTGGCTTTGCTTCCCTCGAAGGGTCCGACAATGCCTGCGGCCTCGAGTTGGTCAATGATCCTGCCGGCGCGGTTATATCCAAGCTTCAGCTTACGCTGTAGCAGAGAAGTGGAACCCTGCTGGGTTTGTACAATGATCCTTGCTGCTTCTTCAAACAGCTCGTCACGGTCATTGGGATCGAAATCATTTGGCCCATCCTGTTCCTCATCTGCATATTCAGGGAGGTGGAAGGCATGCGGATAAGCCCGCTGAGAACCGATAAAATCGGTGATGCGTTCTATCTCAGGGGTATCTACAAAAGCACACTGCAGCCTTACCAGTTCGCTTCCCGTCGAAAGCAGCATGTCGCCGCGTCCGATGAGCTGGTCGGCACCTCCTGTATCGAGGATGGTGCGGGAGTCGATCTTGGAAATGACCCTGTATGCGATACGGGCAGGGAAGTTTGCTTTAATGGTCCCGGTGATAATATTTACTGATGGCCGTTGTGTAGCAATGATAAGGTGGATGCCTACAGCCCTGGCAAGCTGTGCCAGCCTTGTTAAGGGATTCTCGATTTCTTTGCCGGCAGTCATGATAAGGTCGGCAAACTCATCCACAACAAGCACGAGGTATGGCAGGTATTTATGGCCATGTTCGGGGTTCAGCTTCCTGTTGATGAATTTTACATTATACTCCTTGATATTCCTCACCTGGGCATCCTTGAGCAACTCATAGCGGTGGTCCATCTCTATACTTAAGGAGTTTAGTGTGCGAACTACCTTGCGCGTATCGGTAATGATGGCTTCTTCCGAGTCAGGCAACTTGGCCAGAAAATGTCTTTCTATCTTTGAGAATAGCGTAAGCTCCACCTTCTTCGGGTCAACAAGGATGAACTTGAGCTCAGCAGGATGCTTTTTATACAGTAAAGATGTGAGGATGGCATTCAAACCAACAGATTTACCCTGTCCGGTGGCTCCAGCCATCAGAATGTGGGGCATTTTGGTGAGATCTGCTATATAGCTTTCGTTGGCAATGGTCTTCCCAAGACCAAACGGGAGCTCGTATTTTGCGTTCTGAAATTTTTCTGAAGAGAGTATTGACTTCATGGAAACGGTGTCACTTTTTTGATTGGGTACCTCTATGCCAATGGTTCCTTTCCCGGGAATGGGTGCTATAATACGTATTCCCATGGCTGAAAGGCTCAGGGCAATGTCATCTTCCAGATTCTTGATCTTCGATATCCTCACCCCGGGGGCCGGGATGATCTCATAAAGCGTAACCGTGGGCCCGATGGTGGCCTTGATCTTGTCGATCTTAATATTATAATTCAACAGCGTATTGACGATCTTTTCCTTGTTCGACTCCAGCTCTTCTTTTTCAACACCTACGCCTCCCTCACCATGGTCATCAAGCAGGTCGAGAGTGGGATATTTATAATGCCCCAGGTCCAGTTTAGGATCGTACTCAGTATCGATGGTATGATGGGCCGTGGTACTTTTATCAAGAGTCTTTTCTACCTCTGTCTCTTCAATCGTTAATTCAATACCGGAATCGGGCTTTTCTTCCTCTTCCCCTGCATCAGTTGCAGGATTATCGAATGGAAGGTCGCTTTCAGCTTTCTCAGTTTCTTCGATAACATCTTCGTTCTGTTCTGCCGGAACAGGATCTTTTTCTATCTTTTCATCTTCGGTTACCGAAAACTCAACGGTATTGTATATGTCTTCTTTAGGTTTATTTTTCCCCGGATTATCGTCATCTGCAGATTCTTTCGGCTCCTTCTTCCTGAAGCCCAGTTTGAAATTGAAGTTGATGATCAGGAAACCAAAAAAAACAAACACCAGCAGGAAGATGGTTCCAGGAGGGCCCACGAAGCCATCCAGATAGTTGTTCAACTCATAACCAAAAATGCCGCCCAGGATGTTCATCTCCGAATTCTTGAAGATCAATGCAAAGGCCAGCGAAAGCCAGAGCAGTGCAATAAACGACCAGCGAAAGGTCTTCCCAAGCGGGAGAAGTGCTTTCTGAAACAGCAGTTTATATCCCCAAACAAAGAAGAACAGGCAAAATAGCAGAGAGGAGGCTCCAAACCATTTTTTGATAAATAAGCCTGAAAGGGCAGCACCCATACGCCCGCCCCAGTTTGCAGCTACTAGGTTTTCGTTTACGAGGACATCACGGAAAGGTATCGCTGTGAACAGGTCGTCGCTGCTTCCGCTAAACCAGTTTACCAGGTAGGAAATAAAGGATAGAAGCAGATAAAAGGATAGCAGAACAAGAAAAAACCCACACAGCCTGAGAAACTTTTCATTCCTCAAAAAGTCAAACCACGATCTGCCACTTTTAGTCGACCGCTTTTTGGTGCTTTTCTTCTTTGTTGTCTTGCTGCGTGTCTTTTTTGCCGCAGCTTCGTCCCGCTTTAATTGATTTGTCCTTATTGGCATCTATCCTTCTTGATATCTGTTACATACCGCCGCCAAACATTTGATTGAATTCTTCTTCAGTTTTTTCCTCATAGCCTTCAGGAACCTCAAACTCGGAATCAGCTACTTTCTTCTTGTCAACATTGATGGCTTCCATCTTCATGGTTCCTCCGCCGGTATTGATCTCAAACTCAAGCATAGCACCGGGTATATCTTTAAAATATGGGCTATCCATATTCATAGAAGATGATCCGATTTCTTCTGTATAATAGATCGTGAACAACATCTCTTCACCGCCCTCATTTACAGTAACAACTGCTTTGGTGCACTCGTAACCGGCTATTTCTTTGGTCTCGTCTTTAACGTCGATAGACACCTTTTCGTCGGCTTCAACATCTACATCCTCTATTGTTTCAACATAATACAACTTTTGTCCCATCATATTCATAACAGTAGTGGCGGTATTCGCATCACCGTCGAAGATCTGAACCTGTGACCCCATTTGTCCCATGTTGATCTCAAACTTGGACATATGTTCTTTGATGGTAAGAACAGCCATTTTTGGCATCATGGCTGCCATAGAAGCATCAACTTCCGTACCCGGATAGGTAATCTTATAAGTGATCACACCACTGAATTCCTTGCCAATGGCAGAAGATGATAAACCCATAATGATCGCTGCGATCATCATGAAACTGAGAATTCTTTTCATTTTAATTCGTTTTGGAATATTTATAATAGTCAAAGGTAATACTAATTCACGAAGCGGAAAAGTTTATCCCACCTGATCTTGCCCTGGAACCAGCTTTTGTCCGGTGCGAGAGATAGCCACACGAAAACTGCCTTACCAACGATATGATCTTCCGGGACAAATCCCCAATAGCGTGAGTCGGCTGAATTGTGCCTGTTGTCACCCATCATGAAGTAATAATTCATCTCGAAAGTATATGAGTCAGTGGCTTCGCCATCGATAAACACTTTACCATCTTTTACCAGCAGGTCATGGCCTTCGTAGGCGTGTATCACCCTGCGGTAGAGGTCGATGTTGACGGCATTAAGGGCTATGCTTTCACCTGCTTTAGGAATATAAAGCGGTCCAAAGTTATCTACGCTCCATCCAAAAGATGGCTTATAGGGGTAGATTCTTTTCAAGTCATCAGGATTGTGGGCAGGATGGGTGAGTTTGGTCACTGATTTTACGATGGAAGTCTGCGCCAGCCTTTCCGCTGATGATTCATTCATATAAGCGTATGAGATACCCGGGTTGGCAGAAGGAACGACCTCATGGATCTCAAGATTATCGATCAGACGCTTGCTCAGCCTTGACCCGTCAGTGATTACCTGGTAACTGAATTGGGCATACTTCGGATTCTCGAGGGCCACTCCATTAATAAATACAGTCTGGTCGATGATCTGAATACTGTCGCCGGGAAGGCCGACACAACGTTTGATATAATTTTCACGCTTGTCTACCGGCCGTGCGATGATGTCGCCATACCTGCGTTTGTTATTCCAGACATCACGTCTTCCATTCTGTCTCATCAGGCTGTAGTAGCTGTCATTGCTTTGATAAACATTTGATAATGTATCGCCGTCGGGGTAATTAAAAACCACGGCGTCATATCTTTCAATTTCACTTAGCCCCATATATCGATAGTAAGGCAGGCTGATCCACTCCAGGTAAGACTTTTTGGTGCTACTTAATGGCAGGGTATGATGTACAAAGGGGAAGGAGAGGGGTGTCATGGGAACTCTGGGCCCATAAGCTACCTTGCTCACAAAAAGAAAATCCCCCCTGAGTAAGGATCCCTCCATAGAGGAAGTAGGGATGGTATAGGCCTCGATGAAGAAGGTCCGGATGATGGTAGCTGCAACTACTGCAAAGATGACGGCATCAATCCATTCACGGACTGCACCCTTCTTTACTTTTTCACGTTCATCAGGATCAACATAGATCTCGCTGGAGGAAAATCCCAGGTAGGGCAGGTATATAAAGGGTACGAGTACTCCCAGGGCCTGAGCACCAATGCTTTCCTTGCCAAAACATTTAAGAATCTCTACCACCATGAGTAGGATTACAAAAACATTGATGAAAGGCATCAGTATGAAGATATACCACCACAGAGGCTTCTTGATGATCTTTAGCCAGATATAAAAGTTCAGAAAGGGCACCAGGGCCTTCCACCCGGCATGACCCGCTTTCTCAAAAATCTTCCAGAGGCCTGCGGTTGAGAGTATCAGGGTAATGATCAGAATAATATCGTAGCCACTCATAGTGTTATATTTTAAGCCAAAATTAGGCTAATTTTCATTTTTGGACCTTTGTTCGGTGTTAAATATTGTTAAACCTGAAATGCCCTCTATCCCTCATCATAAAGCATGTCCGACATGCCGAAACACCCTTTCCTGCCATTCAGCCATTCTGCTGCCAGAAGAGCTCCGAGGGCGAAGCCTTTTCTCGAATGGGCGCTATGTTTGATCTCCAGGCTGTCGATATCGGAATCATATTTCACAAAATGGGTTCCGGCTACCTGTTCCCTTCTAATGGATATGATTTCCAGTTCAGAAGGATCGAAAGCAGGCTTGTTGACCCATTTTTCTTTCAAAGGATGAGCATCGATAATCTCATTGGCCAGGGTGATAGCCGTCCCGCTGGGAGCATCTTTCTTTCCTGAGTGATGTATCTCTTCGATGAGGATACGATAATGTGGATGCTTGCCCATCAGTGCGGCCAGCCTTTTATTCAATTCAAACATCATGTTCATGCCGGGACTGAAATTGCTGGCATAAAAGAAAGAATGCCCTCCTTCGATGCAGTTGTCTTTTAATTCTGCAAAGGATGATGTCCATCCTGTAGTACCGCTAACAACAGGGAGCCCGGCTTCGAAGCATCGCTTGATGTTTTTGATCGCCATATCAGGCATACTGAACTCTATTGCTACGTCTGCCGTCGAGAGTGCATTTTCCGATTCCTTCCAGTCGTTTTCATTATCGACAACAGCCACGATCTCATGATTGCGGCTCAGGGCCATTTCCTCTATCTCCTTGCCCATACGTCCATATCCAATGATTGCAATTTTCACATCTGTTGCTTTAAAAGTTAACGGTAAGTTTAACGCCGGTAAGAGGCTGAAAATCATCCTTTCTGATGTGCATCATGGGGTCGATCCGTATCGAAAGGTCTTCGCTTATATCATAGTCGAAAAAATGGGCATCCACACTGGCATCGATGATGTTGAGCAGATACCACAGGCCTCCGACGATGTAACTCAGCTCCATGTTTCTTTGATGGTAATTCTTCCCATCGAGCAGTTGCTGCTGATCATATGTGTCAACATAGTCATTGTCGATATAAGTCGAGTCGCCATTGGCCACATATGTATAGGCCTCTTTGTATTTTTTGTATTCATCGGTATTGCTTACAATAAAATAGGCGATCAGCCCAAAGCCGGCATAAACTATGGGGATCTTCCAGTATTTTTTGTTGTAGCCCTGTCCCAGACCGGGCAATACGGCTGAGAAAATAGCTGCTTTGGTAGGTGAGTGAGCTTTGTGCAGGGAAGTGTCGGCCTTTGCTTTTTGTTGTGCTTTTACCTCAGATGCAGGAAGCATGATCATCATAAGCCCCAATATAAATATCAGGAACATGGAAGGAAATACTCTTTTTCCATGCTCGTTGGCTTTTAATGATGTGGTCTTGTGTTGAAGCATATGATGATAGGATCACTTGTCGAGCAATGACAGTATTCGACTGAAATCCTGGTCTGATTCAAAGGAAATAACGATTTGCCCCTTCCCCTTAGTATTTCTGCTGATGTTTACATGCGCACCATACTTCTCCCGGAGCTCAACGGCCGATTCGCTGAAAAAGGCCGGTAGCTCAATCTTTTCAGTTGGAGTGGGCTGGGGCTTATCATGCAGATTTCGCACCAGTTCCTCAACCTGGCGCACTGATAAATCCCGGGAAATGGCTTTTCTCAGTATGCTTAGCTGAACTTCAGAATCTTCGACACTGATCAATGCCCTGGCATGACCCATGCTGATCTTTCCGTCGCGGATGGCAAGTTGGGCTTCCGGGGGAAGCTTGAGAAGTCGCAGGTAATTGGTAATGGTTGAGCGGTTTTTACTGATCCGGTCACTGAGCTTTTCATGAGTGAGCTCACATTCTTCCAACAGCCGTTGATAGCTGATGGCAATTTCAATAGCGTTCAGGTCTTTCCGATGGATATTTTCGATAAGGGCCATCTCCAGCATCTGCTCATCATTGGCAACCCTGATATAGCATGGTACTTCAGTCAGACCGGCAACTTTAGCAGCCCTGAGCCGGCGTTCACCGGAAATGATCTGGTATTTGTCATAGCCCATCTTCCTGACGGTGATAGGCTGGATGATCCCCTGCTTTTTGATGGAGGATGCCAGCTCCTGAATGAGTTCATCGTCGAACTGATCACGTGGCTGAAAAGGATTGGCCTCTATCTTTTCGATCATAATATTAGCAATGGCCCCAACCACATAGTTCCCCGAAATATCCTTCGAAGTGATATCTGTCTCAGGACTTTGCAATATAGCATCCAGCCCTCTGCCCAATGCTTTTTTCTTAGTTTTCATCAGTAATATCTATGTATTTATCTGCTTCGTTGATCGTTGTCATGTTATGCTTTTGCAGGATCTCCCTGGCCAGGTTCAGGTAGTTGATGGCACCTGTGCTGCTGGCATCATGCATAATGATCGTTTCCCCGAAACTGGGCGCTTCACCCAGCTTTGTATTTCTGCTGATGATGGTCTCAAATACCATCTGCTGAAAATGTGTCTTAACTTCATCTACAACCTGCCGTGAAAGGCGAAGACGGGAGTCAAACATCGTGAGAAGTATGCCCTCGATATCGAGGTCCTCATTAAGCCTTGTTTGAACGATCTTGATGGTGTTGAGTAGTTTGCCCAGGCCTTCCAAAGCAAAATATTCGCATTGCACCGGAATGATCACGGAATCAGAGGCAGTGAGGGCATTCACGGTGATCAGGCCCAGGGAGGGAGAACAATCGACCACCAGGAAGTCATAATT
>QMPN01000086.1 GCA_003648575.1 Bacteroidota bacterium | reverse complement strand
ATTGGGGAACACAGCCATTCACTTCAGGACCGGTTTATGTCGGTGCACTCATCTTTTTCCTTTTTATCTTCGGCCTCATCGTAGTCAGGGGTAAGCTGAAATGGTGGCTGCTAACGGTAAGCTTATTATCCATCATGCTTGCCTGGGGGCAGAATTTTATGTGGTTTACCGACCTTTTCCTTGATTATTTCCCGGGATATAATAAGTTCAGGGCGGTGACCATGATATTGGTCATAGCGGAGTTTGCCATTCCGCTGCTTGCCATCCTGGCTCTTGCCAGGGTATTTGAGAAAGAACGGGACAACAAACTATTGCTTAACGGACTGAAATATTCCATGATAGCGGTAGGAGGCATCCTGCTGATATTCCTGGCCATACCAGGTGTGTTCTTTGATTTTAGCCATATTGGAGATACGCAATATGTTCTCAGGATGGGGTATCCGCAAGAGATGCATGATGCGGTGATAGGAGCCCTTGAAGCAGACAGGATGAGAATACTCCGTATCGATGCCTTCCGCTCTCTTGTTTTCATTCTCCTGGGCGCGGGGCTCATCTGGCTTTCCTTAAAGAACAAGCTGAAGGCAGGCTATGCCATTGCAGGTATTGCCGTACTCATTCTCATCGACATGTGGGCAGTGGATAAACGCTACCTGAACGATGATAACTTCGTAAGGGCCAGAGAAGTTGAATATCCCTACCAGCCAACAGAGGCTGATAAAAAAATACTGGGTGACAAAGAGGTTTACTTCAGGGTGCTGAATATGACCGTGAATCCTTTCAGTGATGCCAGTACATCATATTTCCACCGATCCATAGGTGGCTATCATGGTGCTAAACTGCAACGATACCAGGAGCTGATCGACTACCAGATAGACCCGGAAAGGATTAGACTGATCAATATATTAAGCAGCTCGGACGATCCGGCCATGCTGGGAGTTACCCTAAGCCAGGCACCGGTCTTGAATATGTTGAACACCAAATACCTGATCATCATGACACAGGGTGGGCCTGCACCGGTGATGAACCCTTACAGACTTGGTTCATGCTGGTTTGTTCATGAATATGAGATCGTGGAGAATGCTGATGAGGAGATCGTGGCGGTAGGTGATATTGATCCTGCTAATGCCATGGTGGTGGATAAGCGTTTTGCGCAATATGTAGAAGGAAAACAGTTTATGGCTGACAGCAATGCCACTTTGAAACTGACCGATTATAAGGCCAACCATTTGACCTATGAATCAAGTGCTGCTACAGATCAGCTGGCGGTATTTTCTGAGGTGTACTATCCGAATGGATGGAATGCCTTTATCGATGGTGAACCTGCTGAGCACTTCAGGGCCAATTATGTACTTCGTGCCATGGTCATCCCGGAAGGGCAACATAAGATCGAATTCAGGTTTGAGCCTGCTATTTACAGCACAGGAGAGACTATCAGCTATGCGAGCAGTATTCTCCTTTTGCTCCTTGTATTGTGTTATGGTATCATAATGATTCGGAAGAATATATAATAAACAGCTACTGGTTGCTGGTCACTGGTTTCTTGTATATTAACCAGCAGCCAGCTGCCAGAAACCAGCAACAATCTGCTATGAAACGGGTACTCATTCTGACTTACTACTGGCCTCCTGCGGGTGGCCCGGGGGTGCAGCGATGGCTTAAATTTGTGAAGTACCTGGAAGGATTTGGCTGGAAAGCACATATCCTTACCGTAAAAGACGGTACTTATTCAGCGCTGGACCAGGACCTGGAAAAGGAAGTTCCTGCCAATATCACGGTTTATAAGACCAAAAGCAGCGATCCTTTTCGCTTTTATAATATGCTGAAAGGCAAAAAGGATGGATCTGTTTCTGTGGCACTCATTAACATAGATAAGAAGAGGTCAGTGGTCGATCGCCTGGCTATGTATATCCGTTCAAACTTTTTTATTCCGGATGCCCGTAAAGGCTGGAAGAAATATGCTTGCAAAGCAGCCTTCAAAATTATTGCTTCAGAGAATATAGATCTCATTGTAAGCACAGGCCCTCCTCACAGTACCCATCTTAGTGGTTTAAAGATTAAGCATAAAATTGATATACCATGGTTGGCCGATCTCAGGGATCCCTGGACAACTGTATATTATAACGATATGCTGCCGCGTAGCGGAAGAACAAAACGTATAGATAAGAAGCTGGAGGATGCTGTACTGAAGCATGCCGATGCTGTGACAGTAGTGAGCCCGGGCATGCAGGAAGAGTTTGCCGACCGCAATACCCATGTGAATGTGGTGATGAATGGCTTTGATATGGCGGATATGGTGAGTGGCAAAGAAGAGAAAGAGAGTGCGGGAGAGAGTGAGTTTAGCCTGGTATATACGGGGAATTTTAAACCCAATCAGCATGTCCCGACGATATGGGATGGGATTTGTGAGCTGATCAGGGAAGATGAAGGTTTTGCAAAAGATTTTAAGCTTCGCTTTGTTGGCAATGTAGATTCCTCGGTGCCGGAATATTTTGAATCTAAAGGTGTTTCAGGAAACCTGGACCTTGTCAGCTATGTGCCGCATGCGGAGGCGACCCGGATCATGACCTCTTCCTCTACATTATTATTTGTAGTTCCCCAATCGGGCAACAATAAATTGATCATCACAGGGAAACTTTTTGAATACCTGGCTTCAGGAAGGCCGGTGATCTCTGTCGGCCCTGTCGACGGGGATGCAGCAGCCATTTTGAAAGATACAGCAAGAGCGGACATGTACGATTATTCGGAGAAAGAACAATTCAAACAGAAGCTCCTGAGCCTGTATACAGATTGGAAAGCAGGCGATGGCCATCTGAACAGCCTGGATACCGGAATGCTGGAAAAATATTCAAGAAGGTCGTCAGCACAACTGATGGCCGATATCATGAACAGGATCACACCATGACCATAGCATTAAAAACATATAAAAAAAGCAGAAGCTTTTATAAGCCTAAGGCTTTTCTGGTCACAGTGAAGAGCTTTGAGATGCAAAAGATCCGTGAGCGTTACCTCGAATCGCGCAAGAGCAAACATGGTCGCATCGGAAGCGTAGAGCGCCGGGAAGTGGCCAAAGGCGGGCTGGTGTATATTGAGATTGAGAATGGGGTGATCAGTCATTATGAGATCCTCAGCTTCCTGCCTGAGCCCAGGGGTATTGATGTGGCCAAGGATATGATAGCAGTCTCTACAGAAAATGTGGTTCATGTGATCCGTCAGAGTGGCGTGGAAAGGATCGATGATCCATGGTTCAGCTATATACATACCGTGCAATTTAACCATTGCCATGCGGCCGACAGGCTGATCGTTTCTTCATCAGGTTATGATTGCATCTTCGAGTACGATCTTGCTACCTATGAGAAAACCTGGGAATGGTTTGCCTGGGAGCACGGCTTTAACAAAGGGTATAATCCCGAAACCGGCAAGGAGATCATCCTCACCAGGGGTAAAGAAGAAGCAAGTTACCTGCGTGTGACAGGGAAAGATCATATCTATATCAGCGACCCTGCCAAACAGGTTTTACCCACAGCGCAGCGAGCCGCATTTATCAACTCCGTGTTATATGATGGTACGGATAAGAACATGCTGCTGGCGACTTTTTTCCATGAAGGAGCAGTATATCGTATTGATATGAAAGACGGGAGTTGTGAACGCATCCTTGAAGGGATGAAAAGCCCTCATGGGGGACGAAACTACCGTGAAGGCTACATGGCCACCAGTACAGCAACAGGAGAACTGCTTTTTAGTCATGGGGAAAAGATCTCTTTCGCCGGTTTGGAAGGCAAGCCGGAAGAATTAGCTGAGCTGGAATGGCTTCAGAATTCAGCCTCCTTCGATGATTGCATTATTACCATCGATGCTAACAGGAATAGCTTTGTGCTGATCGATCCCGACAAGAAGGAATATGATATGATCTCTTTCGATCCTAACTGGGCCATACAGGACATTGCACCTGTCATTGACACGAGTACGAGAGAACTTGTAAAGAAGATCAAGGAAATTTTATAGGATCCA
This sequence comes from Bacteroidota bacterium, assembly GCA_003648575.1. The sequence continues at coordinate 6,768 of QMPN01000086.1, read as the reverse complement.
GCGGATCACCTCAAAGGCTTCAGCAAATTCATGCCCTACCTGCATACCCCGCATGCGAGCAAGCCCTTCAAAAAACGCTTCTGATTTATACGCTCTGCCATCCTGTGATTTATAGGCAGAAATAGCTTCCCATTTTATCGACAGCTCTTCTTTTGCCAGTTTAACATGGAAATTCGATACAAACTGAAGGTTATTCCAGGGAAGTTCATATCCGATAAGGCTGCAATGCTTGAATGCGCGCAATCCTTCTTCGTAAATTACCCTGTGGTCCTGGTGGATGTCGTTGGAGTTGGGCATTACCACTATATCAGGCTGTACGCTCTTGCGAACTTTCACCATCACCTCCAGTATGTCCTGCCTGTTTTCGGGAAAACGCCTGACGGGAAAATTATAGGTAAATATGTTGCTTTCCGCTATGCCCAGTACCCGTGCTGATGCTTGAAGCTCTTCATAAAGCGCATTTTCAGGAAAACCCTCAGGGAGGGATATTTTACATGGGGAGAAGGCAACATAAAAAAGCTCGTTATCTTTAGCCCAGCGGGCCATGCTGCCACCGCATGAGTATTCCGGGTCGTCGGGGTGAGGTGCCAGAAAGAGGATCTTTTTCCCTTGTATCATAAAGCCATCAGTTTTATATATATCAACTTTTTTTAAGGTCTAATATTGTTAGCGGGCCAGTTTCAGTATATTTCCGACAAAGGAAGAGATGTCATAGTTATTCAGGAAGATCTTTTGCAGCTCATACAGTAGCGGGTAGTTCTTTTCATCGCCATCGCCAAGGATATGTTCGCAGAAGGTGCTTACCGCCAGCTTGCCTTCCAGTACCACCTTATCAGAGATATCCTTTGTGAAGAATCCCTTGCCAATCAGCAATCCCAGTGTACGATTCCTGCTGAGGTCGTTCAGGGCGGTCAGGCCGAAGTCGCCATACCCGCTGTAGTGGAACATGGATGCTTCCTTTCCGCCTGCCTTCAGCATAATCCTGCGCATCTCATCAAAAGCCTTGGTGAGAATCAGGAAGCGGAGGTTGGGGGAGTCGAAGTTTGCATCTACGATGCCCAGGATGATCGCATAAATATTTTTTAATATGCTCAGGTATTCAACGCCTTCCACGTCCGTGGTGAAGTCGAGGAAGATAGAGGTGTCGCTGAAAATATCCCGGATGAGCTCAAAATGTTTTTCATCAGTAGAGGCAAAGGTCATGGCCGTGGGAGAGCCATTTATGATCTCCCTGGCAAAAGTGGGCCCCTTCATGGTACAAACAGGGTTGTCAAGCATTTTCTCCAGGCAGGAAGTGATCGTCATTTTTCCGCAACCAAAGCCCTTGGCCAGGTTGACCAGAAGCACATGGTCGCCGATAAATTCTTTATTCTGCAGAACAAAATCAACAGTGATGATAGATGGGATAGCCAGAAAGAGGATATCCGCCGACTGCAATGCTTTAATATCATTCGTTGCGATGAGGTTTTCACTCAACTTTGCGTTCGGAAAGTGGTCCGGGTTGACATGCTTTTCATTGATAGGCTCAACCAGGTAATCTTCGATGGTATGCATCGTGATCTTATGCCCTGCGAGGGCCAGCGAATTCCCAATGGCCGTTCCGATGGAACCGGCCCCGGCGATGAATATAGTTCGTTTTTTTATAGTCAAAAGTGAATAGTTTCGGGCAAATATAAGGAATTGTGGCCTTTTTCTGTGAATCCGTTATCTGAAATAGGTTTGACAGACAGGAAACTGTCTTTTCTTTTGTATTTTTACCAATTCATTATAATTGACACACAATGTCTGAATTCAATGTTAATTTTGTTCTATGAAAATTATTGCTGAAAGTGCATTTAATCACAATGGTGACCTTTCTTATCTTAAAGACCTTGCGAAAGCGGCTAAAGATTCTAAGGCTGACTTTTTTACGGTACAAGTTTATAAAACAGATGAATTCTGCGAACCCAATTATTCCAAATATGATATTTGCAAGGAGGTAGAGTTGCCGAAAGAAGGGTGGAATGAGCTATTCGATTATTGTAAAGAGATAGGACTACCACTTATTCCTTGTGTATTGGATTTGTCAAGCTTCCATTTTTGTTATGACCATGGTTTTCGGTTTTTAAAGATCCATGCTACCGACATACTGAACATTCCAATGCTGGAAGTTCTCGCAAATCATGACTGTAAATTAATACTGGAAACTCAATGTGCCACTGAGCGTGATATCAATACTGCCCTGTCAATATTAAATGATAAGGTAGAGGTGCTTTTTCATGGTTTTAGTGATTACCCCACGAAGTATGAGGATCAGAACCTTCGCAGTCTGGACTATATCAGGGAACGATGGCCTGATTACAAATTAGGTTTTGCTGATCATACATTAGATGTTACGGGAATTCCTCTTATGGTTTTGTCCAAAGAAGTTGATTATCTGGAAAAGCATATAACTCTGGATAGATCAAATGAAAATTATGATTGGCAGGTATCACTTGAACCTTCTGAGTTCAAAGAAATGGTAAAAAGTATAAGGGCCTACGAGCGTACTTTAGGAAATTATTGGAAGCACCCTTGCCATGCTGAATCGAAGTACAGAAATATAATGTATAAGAGGTACCTTGATAGTGATTCTGAAGTTAAGGTAATGCGTTCAGAAGCAGGGAAAGACTACTATGAACATCTTTTATCTTCATATGACAAGTCAAAGATCATTATCAGTATCATAGCAAGGCTAAAAAGCTCAAGATTGGCCAGAAAAGTACTTCTCCCTTTCAAGAATGATGTGCTCTTATTTGATCTGATGAAGCGTCTCGGGAATTCCGAAAAAATATCTAAAATTATTCTGGCAACTTCCTGGTTGGAAGAAGACCGGGAATTAGTGGATGAGGCTATAAAACGAGAACTTACAGTATACCCTGGCCATCCTCTGTCTGTTATTGACCGAATGCTTGACCTTGCTGACCAGGAAAAGGCAGGAGCTGTAGTCAGGATTACAGGCGACAACCCATTTACAGATCCCGAAATCCTGGACTTGATGGCGGGCTTATATATTGACAATGATCTTGACTATGTAAGAGCCAACAACCTTCCTTTCGGAGTATCTGCAGAGGTGTTTTCAACTTCCTATTTGTATCGTCTTTATAATCAGATGGATAATCCATATCAAACTGAATATCTTACATGGTTTATCATGCTTGATGAAACAGCCCGAAAAGGATGTGTTGATGTTAATTATGCAAACCCCGATTTGAAAAGAGTTAATTATTCTGTTGACTATCAGGAGGACTATGACAGATGCCAGAAAGTATTGTCTAAAATACAGAAAGATAGCATTGAGGACATTAATATCAGGGATATCGTTGCAAATTCTGATTTTACCAATTTAGTTGACCTAGCTCAAAGTATCAAACTGCCAGAAGGAAAATCTATTACTTTTGAAGAATATTTTGACAGGCTGGATAACATGAATTATGTAGTCAGGATTCCGCTTGAACTTTAACACGTGCCAGAATAATACCAGTAAATGGACTCGACATACATTATAGGTGAAATAGGACAGAATCATAATGGTTCCCTTAAAATAGCTAAGACGCTCATTGACTTCATCGCTGAACCAGTTGAAGATAAACTGTTCGGTGAGTACCTCAAGCCCATGGATGCGGTGAAGTTCACCAAACGTGACCTGAATGAGGAGCTGTCCGAATCTGAGATGATTCGACCTTATAACGGCCCGCATTCTTTTGGGAAGACCTATGGCGAACACCGGGCTTTCCTAGAACTTGACGACGAGCAGCACTATGAGTTATACAAATATTCAAAGGAAAAAGGGCTGGATTTTGTAGAAACCCTCTGTGCAAAAGGCTGTTTATCGATGTTTCGCTATTTTGAGCCTGACCGCTTGAAGGTGGCATCACGCGACCTGACCAACCTGCCATTACTGGCCGCCATGGCCGAAACAAAAATTCCCATGATATTATCTACAGGCATGGGAGGGAAAAAGGAACTGGATATTGCTCTCGATACGATCACTAAATATCATAGTGATGTAGCTATACTGCATTGCCTGTCGCAATATCCATCTGAATACAAAAATATCAACCTGAAAACGATCCCCTTCCTTATCGATGCATACCCTGAATATGAAATTGGCTATTCAGACCATAGCATTGGTATCGTTATACCCGTTGCAGCCGTTGCGATGGGAGCCAGGATTATTGAGAAGCATATCACCCTCGACCGGAATATGAAGGGTACCGACCAGAAAGGCTCACTGGGTACCGAAGGTATCTGGCGTATGGTGAGGGATATCAGGAACATGGAAAAAGCTATGGGGGAGGAGAATATGTTTGTTTCCGAAGCCGTGAAAGATACGCGCATTAAGCTGGAGCGCTCGGTGGCATCTGTCAGAACGATAAGTAAGGGCGAATTGATCAGCGAAGCTGACCTCCATATGCTCAGCCCTGGTGATGGATATAAATGGGATGAACGGGCAGGCATCATTGGCAAGGAGACTGTTGAAGATATACCTAAAGATGAGATCATTTACCAACACATGATAAAATGAAAGAGATCAAGCTTTTCCTGACCGATATCGATGGCGTCTGGACAGACGGCGGCATGTTTTACGACAACGAAGGCAATGAGTGGAAGAAGTTCAACACTTCCGACAGTGCCGGTGTCCTTTTTCTCAGGATGCTTGACATCCCCACAGGCATCATTACCGGTGAGGATACGCAGATCGTTGCCCGGAGGGCTAAAAAGCTTGGCATCGACCTTTTATTTATGGGTGTCAGAAATAAACTGGCTGTGGTAAAACAGATATGTGAAGAAATGAAAATTGGCCTTGACGAAGTAGCATATCTGGGTGATGATATCATCGATATTCCTGTGCTGGAGGCTGTTGGCCTCAGTGCCGTGCCTGCCTATGTGCCTGCATATGTGGAAAGACACGCTAAATGGACTTTATCAAAAAAAGGCGGTGAAGGTGTCTTCAGAGAATTCGTGGAAAAATACCTGAGAGAACAAGGCCTGCTCAACAAAGCCATAGACCTTTACCTCTCAAAGATCAAATAACCAACTCAGAACTCAGAAGTCTGAACTCAGAAGTTAGAAATACTTCAAACTTCTGAATTCTGAACGGGGAGCTTTGATACATCTACTCTCACAATTTTCTGATTACCTCTAAGGCTCGCTCCGCAGCCTTTCCATCGATGGCAAAAGCATACTTTGTGATGAACTTATTATAGGCTTTGGGATCAACTTGGGAAACACCGTTCAGGATACTTTCAAGATGATCTTTTAGCTCTTCCATATTCGTGGCCTGCAAGGCTACGCCTTCCTTATGATAGTTTTGAATATCCTGCTTCAGGTGGTCGAGAATAATGAGGGGTTTGTGGAAATATATCGTTTCTGTACCAACGGTCGAAAAACAAGTTATCAGGATGTCGCATACGGATATCAGAAGGTAAAGATCAATTTCCAATGTGATCAGCAACTTATCCAGGCCTGATCGTTCAGCAAGCTTTTGGTAATATTCAACATCATTGCGTTCATTGGGATGAAGCTTGATCACCAGGAAAGTTTCTGGCAAGGCTTTAACAGCTTGCATTACATCCAGTGCTGCGCGTTCACGAAGCCCGGCATCCCGTTGCGGTTGTGAGGCAAAAACTATGAGTCGGTCTGAATTGCCGGCTCCCGGGATCAATCCGGCCTTTTCGATAGACTCGGCTTTGAGTTTCGGAATAATATCGGTCCTGATCTGCCCGCTGATGCTCATTGAATCTGCCGGGTAGTTCCCTTTTTTCATAAGGAATGCTTTCCAGAATTCTCCCCAGACAAGATTGTGGCCGGGGAAAGCATTTCGTCCGGCATCTGCCCTGGTATAAATATATGCAGGGTGCAGGTCGTGGAGGTTACCGTGCTGCATGCCTATTGTTTTAATCCCGGCTGTACGGGCGGCATCCAGGATACTTCTGAGTGCGGGGCTGTTTTCATCTACCGTGGCGATAGTTTTGAAGTGGTTTCTACCGAAAAACCTTTTATATGAGAGGTATTTGATCAGATAAAAATTGCTGGCCCCCTTGAAGGATAAATAGATGCTGATCAATAATTTTTCATCACCTGAACACATTCCATGTAACTCGCCTAAGTTTTTCTGGATCTTGCTCAACAATTGCTTCTTTCTCTTTTTTAGCTTTCCGGAAAGAAAGTAGTTTAAGAGTATGGGCTCACCGAAATACCTTCTCTTCAGGCTCCCTTTCCCAAACAGGCCGTCACGGTCAAGACGGATCTTCGCCCCATCAGTCATCTTTGGCTGAACAGCTTCATCGATGATCAGGAAATCCTTGCCCGCTTTTTCGAGCATATAGCCTATCACATAATTACCCTGATTCTCCTTCAAGTTTTCAATATCCAGAAAGACCTGCCTTTTGCTCACATCCATGATGATGTGCTCCGGCTTCTTCAATTTCCCGGGAGAGAAAATATTGATCATCCAGCGCGATTTCAGGATCATGAAATATTTCAGGAGAGAGAAATAATTCCATTTTTTGGATGAATTGCTTTTAGAGATAGCAACTTGCACATTCTCGGGAAGCTGAACATCTGATATTAAGGGGTCGGCAGAATAGCAGTATACCTCATCATATTCTTTTGCAAGCTTCGTCAGTGCGGCAATCTCATATTTCAGGTTCCGTAAACGGAAATATGCCCTGAACTTATGATAATACCACAGACTGCTTTCGTCGAATTTCAACCAATCAACAAGGGGCTTCCCCTCAAATTCCT